>CATZDQ010000039.1 GCA_958417695.1 uncultured Clostridiaceae bacterium
ATAATTTTAAATATTTCATGTTTTCACCCTTTCTATGCTTCCATATGGTAATACTGCTCTACTTGTTTTTCTAAATTTTCAAAAAATTCTTGTATACCTGTCACTTTTTCAGGAAATATTTCTTCTATTTCTTGTATATTCTTAAAACTATCCTTAACAACTCCTACATATGTATCTTTTACAATTGCTTCTTCTCCTATTGTTAAGTCTAATGTATCTTTTAGCATATTGGTATTAATAGAAAACTCTCCATTTTTTCCTTCTAATTTTATTCTTCCTAAAAAGAAAGGAGAATTTAAAGTATATATACCGCCTATTACAAATAGTGGACTTAAATTTTCTTCCCTACCTCTAATATCCCTATTTAATATTTTTACAATCTCTAATAATTCTTTTACTCTTTTTGCTCTTGTAGCATTTTCCAATCTTATATCTCCGTCAACTCCAATCTTTGATAAATCGATTGTAATAGTATAGGTATAAAAACTTAAATGCTGCTCAATGTTGGCTAAGTTAGGAAATACTTGTATTCTATCTGCTAACCCTTTATTATTAAGAAAATCCATGTCACTCTTATAATCTTCCAAGGAAATGGCATTGCTAAGTCTTACAGCGGCACTTCTAGTTAAAGAATTACCTTCTTCTTTTTTAGCAGTTTTCATATAGCCAAATAAATCCATTTCCTCAGAATTTTCTATTGTTACATCATTCCTAAACTGTATCGTTCCCTTAGAATCATCTACCACTTCTAAGTTCCAACCAAACATTTTATTTCCTAGTCTAGCAATATCATATCTTAAAGCTTGTCTAGACGCAAATGTATAGACACTACCATCTCCTCTTGATAATTTTTTCAATTCAGAAATATTTCCAATTCCTTCTCCATAATTTAAACTTTGAGCCTTAAAAATCATTGTTATACTTAATCCATTTTTATTCATTATTTTGTACCTCCTCTTTTTTTCTATAAGATATTAAACCTGATATAAAGCTTTGTCCTACAGCTTCATAGTCTAATGTACTATCTTTCATAATATCTAAGAAAATAGGAGAAATCTCTTTTCCCATAGATATATGAATTCTTAAAATTGTATCCATTAACTCTTTTTTGTTTCCCAGTCTTATAAAATTAAGCATTTTATAAATATAACTATCTAATTTATTAGATTCACCTTTTGCTTTTAATTCTTCATGAATTTCCACACCTAAATTATACAAAACTGTTATTTTGGCATTATTTTTTTTAATTTGTTCTTCCACATCTATATCCTCCTTTTTCAATAAATTTAGAGTTATTCTTATCTTTGTAGCTAAATAGGAATAAAAACCAAATGAATTATCTTTACTTAATTCTTCTCTTAATCTGTCATTAATTATATATTTAATATCTTTATCCTTTAATATATAATCTACAATTTGTAAACGGTAAGTGTAATCTTGTATTATATTTAACATAGAAGAAGCATATTGTACAAAAAATCGTGCTACATATCGCTTAATGTTAAAATATTGAATCCTACTGTATGCACCATATTCTGTTTCAAATTCTACTACAAAGATATTTTCTAATTGCCACTCACTAATTTCTTTGTTTTGTTTTACAATATCTAATAATAAGTCTGCATAAGGATTATTTATACTTTTTTCTTTTCTAGCATTTCCACTGAAATGATTATTCGTCTTTAACAGTTCTTCTACACTCGTATCATAATTTACAAAACTTAATAATTCTTTTTCTTTATAGACAAATTTGCCTTGTGCTATTTCCTTAACTATTTTTGAAATACTGGTAATTCCTGCAGGAATACAAAATAAGATTAATTTACAAATATCACAAATAGGGAAATTAGCATTTTGATTCCAAAAAAAGTTTTTCATATTATCGCTACTAATAGCTAGTGGAACAAAATTACTTTCAGAATAGTTTCCAGTCATAACATGCTCATTTTCACACAAAGAACAACTTTCAGAAGTTTTTTCTTTTAAATATTTTTGTATTTCTTCTATAGTTTTATTTTTATCTATATATTTTTGTATATTTGTATAAATTTGAGCTACTTCCTTTGTAATTTTATTATCTTTTATTTTTGTTTCAATTATCTGCTGTATTTCTTCTACACGGTACAATCCATTAATAATTTCTTGAATAAAATCTAATTCTATAATATTACTAATATAATCTTTATACATTACTTCTTCTTGTTCTTCAAAGCTTAATGCTGTTTTCAATACATTTAAGAAACTCGGTTGTCCAAAATAATTTTTAGATAATACACTTTTAAAAGAATTCATAGTTACAATTTTATTAATTTTTTCTTTTTGCATTTCTGTAATTAATTCATTTTGTATGCTATCTAACTGTTCTATTTGTTCTTTCGTTCTAATGTCATCTATTTGATTATATTGTTCTAACATATTTTCATAAGATTCCTGATTAATTTTTTTAACTTTATCTAAATATGTCTTTATAACCGCTTTTATATATTTTTTCTCTGACTTTATTTTTTCTTGTATATTTTTCTTCTCTGTAACTTGTTCTGATTCTCTTTCTAAATTATTTCTAATTTTAGAAAAAGATATTTTTATTTTTTCAGCATTTTTTTCTGCTACATTATAAATATCGTAAAAATATGTAAAATATAATTGATGAAAATTCTTCAAATCTTTTGTATCAAATTCAATAAAATTTGTACCTATTGTAATACATTGATTTTTGCTATGTTCCCATATTCTCAGAAATCCAATAACACCTGCATTAAAAAACCATTCTCTTAGATATACTTTTACTTTCATTTACTCCTCCTTTCTAACATATTTCAAACACGCCAAATCCCATTGCCTTTTTAGCACCAAATCCTGCCTTATATAGGTAATCCAATAATTCTATTTTTCCTTCTAATTGAAAAATACCTATAGAACATTCCAACATCTTCTCGTAAACAGGAATTACGATTTTCTTAGCTTGTACTGGATTTATATCAAATTTTTCTAGAAGATGTTTATCTAGATTTTCTGCTTGTAACTGTTCTTCTATATTAATATAAAGATATTTTTTAAATTCTTCTCTATCATAAGCATAATACATATCCTTTAAAGTCTCTCTATTATGATTTCTAACGACTAATGGTGATGCCATTTTTATAGTTATTTTTTCTGTTACGATTTCTTTTTCTGGAATCATTATCAGTTGTATTAATGTCATAGAGTTTTGAAATAAAGAAAACTTTTTGAATTTTTGCCCTAGAAAAGAATTATATAAGTGTAGAGCATGACTATAGTTATAAGCTGAAAATAAAATAGAGAATTGATTATCTTTCATAATAATTTCTTCTTTTTCAAATTGAGGCGCAGATAAAATAGGTGCAAAAGTAAATGTCTTTTTCTGATTTGCATGATAAATCTCTTGAAATAAATTTTCGTCATATGTTTGTATGGCATGTTTAATCCAACTAATAATACCTTTTCTATATTGAATATCCAATTTTGGGTTTTCTAGTTTAAAAACTAATTTTAATCTCATGTTTTCACCTCCTTTATCTCTGTACTATTTTGTCCTTCTTTGTCTCTTTTTGTATTATACAAACTTAAAAGTGAAAATACTGTCGAATTTTGTAATGTTTACAACTTATTTCACAATTTTTTTGTAAAAACCTATTTTTTATTCTCTTGGCAAATTTAATAAGTCATCCATAGAATAAGTAGTTGTTTCTGCACAGACATATTTCTCTCCATCTCCATTTAATACAGCTTTTAAACGTGGATATGGTTTAACATTTACATATATGACTCTGTCTTGATTTTTTATGAAGTCATATACAGCATCTTTTTTATAGTAACCACTTTTTGGGTAGCCTTCTAGATAAATAGAATCTATTTCTAATAAATTCTCTGATTGCCTACAACCGCTTTTCATTTTAATTGTTGTTGCTTTCATAAATTTCCCTCCTCTAACTTAATGCAATGTAAAGTTCATCTATAAAAAATGTCTTAAAGTATTGATATTAAAGTATTTCGTCTAAAATATGTTTTCCTTCCTTAGACTAATCAACTATATATCTTCTTAACTAAAATCTATGTGCTTTTAAAATTTTATTTTTATAAAGCATATTATAATCAAGTCAGAAGATATGTCTTTATTAATTTATGTCCACCAGTTTTTCATATTTTACCTTACACTATCCAATTCATAATATTCCTTTCCTTCTACACTATTTAAATTAAACTTTTTTTTAAATACTCTAAATTTCTTATTTCTTTAAATTCCATTTTGTTTATATTCTATATTTCATATTTTGGATATATTATATCTCTTCTTTTACAAAATCATATATTGCTTACCAAAATGATAAAATAGTATTTTAGAGCAAATAATATTTTAAATAAATATAGTATTCACTGTATGAATCTTCACATTTTATAACTAACATTTTTTTACAATTTTTCTACATATCCTTGCTCATTTCTACAAATTCTTATATAATATGCACGGAGGAAAATATTATGGATAATTTACCTTACATAAAAAGTTCAAAAGAATCAATTGCTCAATATGCTCTTCATTTAAAAGGAAAAACATTTAAGGAAGTATTATTAAATGATTACCATATAACAGATGAAGATAAATCTCTATTGCTTAAATTCTATAATAATCCTAAATCTAAAGGTTCTTTGGGGCAACTCATAGAAAAACATTTCTTCTTCTATGACATAAATAGTAAGTCTGAAGCTGATTTTAATGAAGCAGGAATTGAATTAAAAGTTACCCCCTATATGGTAAAGTCTAATGGAGATTTAAAAGCAAAAGAAAGACTAGTCCTAACCGTTATTAATTATATGACGGATTATAAAGAAGAAAACTTTCTAAAAAGTCATGTATATGAAAAATGTTCTCTCATGCTTTTAGTTTATTATCTATATGAATCAAATAAAGAGAGATTAGATTATTCCATAAATTACATTAAGCTCTTTCAATTTACAAAAGAAGATTTAGAAATTATAAAAAATGATTATAAAATAATTATAGATAAAATAAGAAATGGAAAGGCAGAAGAAATATCTGAAGGAGATACAAATTATTTAGGTGCTTGTACAAAAGGTGCTAACGCCAATTCTCTAAGAAAGCAGCCTTTTAGTAAGCACAAAGCTATGCAAAGAGCTTTCTGCTTAAAAAATTCTTATATGTCTTATATTCTAAATCATTATATTATAAATAAAACTGAAGAATATGAGTCGGTAGTAAAAGACGCTAACATCTTAAAAGAAAAAACTCTAGAACAATATGTCATCAGTAAACTCGAACCCTACTATTACCAAGATATAGAACTTTTAAAACATAAATTCCATATTTCCTATCAGATTACTAATAAATCTTTCACATATTTACTCGCAAAAGGAATGCTAGAAGTTGTTAATGAAAAAATCGAAGAATTTGAAAAAGCTAATATTAAGATTAAAGCGATTAGATTAAAGCCAGATGGCACACCAAAAGAATCTATGTCTTTTCCAACCTTCAAATATACTGAAATTGTAAAAGAAAACTGGCTAAATTCTGAACTTTATGAGACTTTTTCAACTACTAAATATCTATTTATGATATATCAGTATATAGATGATAATAATTTAGTCTTTAAGAAAGCTATGTTTTGGAATGTACCAGAGAAAGATTTAAATACGGAAATAAAAAGGGTTTGGGAAAATACTATAGAAAAAATAAAAAATAATGAATATGACAATTTACCAAAAATATCAGAAAGCCCTATATTACATGTTAGACCTCATGCCAGAAATGCACAAGATACTTATCCCACACTAGATGGTAAACAAGCAATAAAAAAATGTTTTTGGCTAAATGCAAATTATATAAAACAACAGATAGGAGGAAATTGATTATGGCAGGATATATTTTTTCATTGGGAAAGGATAATGCAAAAGAAATTTTAAAAAATTGTATATATAATGGCTGCTACTCAACAAATATGAAACCAATAACTGCATCTACAAGAAATTTTATACCATTTGAAGGTACGTTTGCAGATTATTGTAGTATGAAGCCTGGAGATAATATATATTTCTTTACTAATAGGAAAATATTTGGTATTGGAGAATTAATTTGTATTGGTAATGATTGTAAATTTGTCAATTATCCGACAGCTTCTAATCCAGTTCAGGAGGATTATAGCAAAATATCTGAAGAAATGATATTAAATGATGGCGCTTTGAATGTTAACAATCGTTGGATATGCATTTTTAAACCTGCACCATGTTTTTACTGTACACCAGTAGACATGGACGATGTTCTTTCCTATAAGCCTAGTACTTTTAAGAGTTTAAGAACATTTTGGAAAAAATCATTTACCAAAATAGACGATGAAGAGAACAACTCCTTAAAGGAATTTATATTATTACGTAATCAAAATACTATTGATACATATGAATTTTCTTCAGACTTTCATAAAAGAAATGAAAGTAAATTTAAAAATGAAGATTATTTATTATCTTATAAACCCATTCTTGCTTTTTCATCTACACAGGATAATATAATAAAACATGAAATGGCACTAGAATCGGCTGTAATCTTGGAATTGTCTAATAATAAGCATTCACCTTTTGGTAACTGGGATTACATCTCTCATCAAGTAGAAGCTTCTCCTTTCAAACCTATAGATTATATGGATAAAATTGATATTTTTGGATATAAGTTTCTACCAGATACAAAGATAATTTCTAAATATTTGATTATAGAAAATAAAAATGAAGAAGCAACCATAGAAACCGCTGAACAAATAAGTAAATATGTCGATTGGGTAGTAAAAAACTATGCTTATGGAAATTATGAAATGGTAGAAGCATATATTGTTGCACCTAGTTTTTCAGATAATTTACTAAAAAATGGGAAGTTTGTTGTTGAGAGAAAATATATCATTTCTAGCCATCCTGTGGAAAGTAAAACATGGAATAATTTAAATTACGTTTCTTATTGTTATTCGAATAATAAAATACTATTTGAAAAAGAAGGAATTTAGTTTCCTTCTTTTTCAAATATTTCATTTAATCTTATTCCCATTTTTTCAATAAGTCCAACTACTAATGCATTTCCCATACAAAAATATCTAAAATTTTGTGGCATTCCTGTATCTGTCCAATTATCTGGGAATCCATTTATTCTTTCTGTTTCTAATGGCGTTAATATTCTGTAACATTTACTCTTTGGATCTTCTATTACATGCGTACTTCTATTTAGACTTCCCTCACTTGTAAGCATTGTCCTTGCTGGTTTTTCTAAAGAATCCGGAAAGGCTATTGCCCCTTCTCTAAAATGATATTCATATGGTGTTCCTTCTTTTCTTAATATATCTTTTGCTCCCTTTAAATAATTCCATTTTTCTAAATTATTTCCTAAATAATATTTATTATCTACTCCATTTTTTTCTATAATCTCATTTAATACTGTTGATTTTACTTTAACAGGTGACACATCCTCTGTATATATCTTTCCATCTCTCATTACACCGGCATTCCTAAAATCCATTTTAAAATGTTCAGAAACATCATAAACATCATCATATTTAAAGTCATATATTTTCCCATTGGAATCCTTTTCAATATTAAATTGTTTTATAAAAAATCCATTTTCGTGAATTATTTTTTCTAAATTTTCTTTTTCAATCTCTCTATAATATTTTGTTGTATTTTTACAAGCAAATATAAATGTTCTTCTTCTTCTTTGGGCAAAACCATATTCCGCTGCATTAATAACCCTCCACTCAACTGTATATCCTAAATCATTAAAGCATGCTAATATCACTCCGAAATCTCTTCCTTTTTGATTTGTTGGTGATTTTAATAATCTATCTACATTTTCCAATAAAACAAACTTAGGTGATTTTTTCTCTAGTATTTCTCTTATTTGCCACCAAAGCACTCCTTTTTTTCCTTCAATCCCTTTTGCTCCTGTTCTTGCCACCGAATAGTCTTGACATGGAAATCCACCTACTAGCAAATTATGGTTAGGAATCGTATTTTTATCTATTAATGATATATCCTCATTTACATATTTATTTTCATTTCCGAAGTGATTTATATAACAATCAAAGGCATATTGAGATTTCTTCCCGGGTTCCCATTGATTGGCCCATACAGTATTCCAATTAGAATCCGTTTTTTCTAATCCAACTCTAAAGCCTCCAACTCCTGCAAATAATTCGCAAACTGTTTTATCCATTTTGTTCATTCCTTCCTCTTTGCTCATTATATAATTTTTTATATGTTTTGTAAAGATCTTTTTGTACATTTTTTATAAAATTTTGCATTCTTTTCCTACTTCTATATAAGAATATGTTTTTATACTTTCTTATAATTAATCTATAAACAAAAAATTCGGTTATATGCACAAGACTCCATCTTACGACCTTCGGGTTATGAGAATTTAACTAGTATTTTTGAGAAATTTTGTTAACTTGAGCTTTTATTAGTTTTAATAGGGTTAGAGCAAATTGGTATGATTATTTTTTATGTTAAAATAAGTCTATTTTTGTAACAATTGTCCCCAATTTGTCCCCAATTTTTTGAGGCATCAAACATATAAAATTTCAATATATTCTTTAGTTTGTTATTGCAAGTTTTTTAGTGTTTTGATGTGTAGAATTGTAAAATTATTAAAAATGGAGGTTTAAACAATGAATAATTTAAGAGAAGTTAATAATGATATTTTGAAAGATTGGTTAGATTTTAGAGAAGAAGATTTATGTAGTTTGACTTGTGATGAAGATAGAAAACATCATATTTATTTTGATGAAATTTCTGCAAGGATTTTAAAACGTGTTCCTAATAAGGATAAAAAGTATGTTGAAAAGCAACTTGGTTTTCTTGATGAGAATTTTATGGATTATATCGATTATTGGAATGAGAAGTATTATAGAAATGGGTTTTGTGATGGAGTGCAGTTGATTATAGGTTCTTGTAACAATAATGTTTCAATTTAAAGTGCAAATTTTGCACTTTAAAAATATAAAATTGCACTTTAAAGTATTAGAAAGGCGAGATTAGTTCTCGCCCTTTACTTATATATTTTCTACTTTTTGAAAATTGGATATACAAAAAATATTTTCTAATTCTCTTGTAATATTTGCTTTACTTTTCTCTATATTCTCTCTTTCAACTTCTTTGTTTAGTATTTCTTCTTTTTTTACAAATGTTTGAGTAAGTTGGTCATATATTTCATCCTTATCTATGTTTAGTGAAATACCAAATTCATTATTTAAATAATTTATTGTTTCTGTTTTTCTTTCTATTCCATCTTCAATTTCTCTGAATATGTAATCATTTTCTTCATAAAATTCTTCTGGAATATAAATGTCTTCTAGAAGATTTTCTAGAAATTTTTCATCAATTTCTGTTTGATATTTGTTTAAACATTTCATATAAATTTCTTCTTCTTCCCTAAATCGATTATTCACTTCCTTTTTATATTCTTCCAAAAACTTAGATAAATAAGAACTATCCATTATTTTTATACATACATCTAAATTAGATACAATATCAATCTCATAAAATTTTCTTAGTTTTTGGTCAATGATAATTTCATTTAACATACTTGATATTGTATATGTAATCTTATACTGTGATTCAAATGCTATAATTTGATTGTTAAGTACTTTATTTACAATATTTTTATAATTAGAATTACATATTTTATACTTTCCAATAATTTTTAGTATTGCATTTACTTTGCCAAATGAATCCATTGACTTCAATTTATTTAAATCTATATCACACATTTCTAATAATTCACTATTTATATCTAACATTGAATTTATCTGTTCTATATAAAGAGATTTATTTGCTATATCTATTGCTGTTATAGTACTTATATTATTTTTCAAAAAATCACTAACAGATGGATTTATTGGTAATATTAGCTTTTCTTGTTTAGAAATTACAACTTTAATCATAGATTCATTTAATCTCGAAACAGTTTCTTTAAAAATATCTTTACTTTTATCTATAGTATTAGTATCTTTTATAAAATTTGAAAAACATTCTTCTAAAATGGAGTATTTTATGCCATATCTGGATAAGCTATACAATATATTTAATAAAACTCTATCTTCTTCTTGTAATCTTTTTTCGTATTCATTTTTCCAAATTAAATGTGGATTATTTAAATTATTAATAATGTCTTTATAAAACTCTTCCGGTTTATTTATATTTCCATTATTTGAAACCACTTTTGCTATAATTCTAGGATTATAATATTTATGTTCTATTATGTTCAAGTATCTTTTTTCATTAATAATATATTCTATTTTATCTATACTAATATTATTATAATACAAATATTTATATAAAATTAGTGCTTTTTCATTAATTGTCATTTCATCGACATTAATCATTATATTTTTTATATTTTCTATACATCCTTTAAAATTATCATTAATTTCTTTTGCTTCGTTTAATATTGTTATCCTAGAATTTAAAATTAATTTCTTATTACTATTTCTAGAAATAACAGAAATTAGAGTTTTTATTTTATTAGTTAATGAGTTATTATATAATTCTAAATATATTGTACCTAAAAAATCATCTAAATAAAATAACTCTTTTTTTTCTGGATCATCACTAATTGAATTTATTATTTCATCTATATCTGTTCCTTGTGAATAATGTATTAAATAACCATTATATTTATTTAACATTAGTGCTAACATATTAGAAATTGTTGTCTTGCCTACTCCCGGATGCCCTACTATTACAATACAATTATTGTCTAATAATAATTTTTGTGCCTCATAAAAAGAATGTGTTTCAACAAAATATTTTAAGTTCTGTTCTATTTCTGATAACATTATTTCTGTACCAATGCTTACTAACTTACTTTTGTAAATATTATCTAGATAGTATGGGGTAACCCATAATTTAATATTACTTTTTACTATATCTGGATTTGCAACTAACAAATCATCAATTTGAACACCATCAATAATTTCTATTTCAAAAGAACTTTTTTTGAACATTTCCTTCATTTCTTGCATTTCTGTTATTTTAAGTTCTAACGATGTTACAATAAAATATTTATCTATTCCTTTAAAATCTCTTGTATTTACTTCCTGCTGTATAGTTGATTTTAAATTACTATACTTACTATTTATATAATGTTTACATTGAACTAATACTTTTCCATCATCACTTAGTAAAT
>CATZDQ010000040.1 GCA_958417695.1 uncultured Clostridiaceae bacterium
TACCATTGGTTTTCCAGGCATTAACTTTTCACAAGTTTGGATACCTAACAAAGTAGCTGGATTATGTAGGGGGGCAAGCTCTGTACCTGCCTGTATTAATTGTTTAACCTGTTCATCAATCACTACAGAATGGTCAAATTGGTCTAATCCTTGTGGTACTCTATGACCAACGGCATCGATTTCTTCTAGAGAAGTAATAACACCATAATCTTCATGAAGTAATTGTTTTAACATAAAGGCAAAAGCTTCTTGATGATTTTGTACAGGATTTTCTAGTACATATTTTTCATCCCCTACTTTATGGGTTAGAAAGCTATTAGCTTGCCCTATCCTTTCATAGTTTCCTTTGGCCATAACTTCTTCGGTTTGCATATCTAATAATTGATATTTTAAAGAAGAACTTCCACAATTAATGACTAATATTTTCATATAAACCTCCTATGTTTTCTTTAGAATAGCCAGCATATAGTATGAATATTGTATGCTGGCTGTTTTATTTTTTTACTTAGATTTTTTATTTTTGAATCAGTGCTAAGGTATCTCTCGCAATCATTAATTCTTCCTCTGTAGGTACAATCCATACCTTTACCTTAGATTCTGGTTTAGAAATTTCTCTTTCTACTGCCTTTACTTGGTTTGCTTCTTGGTCTAATTCTACACCCATAAAACCTAAATACGCACAAATCATCTTTCTTTCATCTGGTCCTCTTTCACCAACACCACCGGCAAAAGTAATGACATCTACGCCATTCATAGCAACGGCATATTTCGCAATATATTGTGCAATAATATAACAATAGGTATCCATTGCCATTTGTGCTCTTTGACTATTTTCATCTTGTTTTTCCATAGATTCTAGTAAATCTCTATTATCTGCAGAAATACCAGACATACCTAATAAACCTGATTTTTTATTTAAAATGGCTTCCATTTCATCTGGTGTTAATTGTTCTTTTTTCATTAAAAAAGTAACGATAGATGGGTCTAAATCTCCAGATCTAGTTCCCATGGCAATTCCAGCAAGTGGTGTAAAGCCCATAGAGGTGTCTACTGATTTCCCATCTTGGATAGCACATAAACTAGCCCCTTGACCTAAATGACAGTTGATAATCTTTAAATCTTTTGCTGGTTTGTTTAGAAGTTCTGCAATTCTTTGTGATACATAACGATGAGAGGTTCCATGGAATCCATATTTACGAATTTTATATTTTTCATAATAGGTATATGGGATAGGATAAATATATCTTTCTTGTGGTATCGTTTGATGAAAGGCAGTATCAAATACCGCTACCATTGGTTTTCCAGGCATTACTTTTTCACAAGCTTCTATTCCAGTTAAAGCAGCTGGATTATGTAGGGGTGCTAATTCTATACAATCACGGATAGCTTCTTTAACCTCTGCTGTGATGACTACAGATTGATTAAATTTCTCTCCTCCATGAACGACTCTATGGCCTACAGCTGCAATTTCGTCTAAAGAAGCAATAACCCCGTGCTCACTATCTGTAAATTGTTCCATTACAAAAGCAATTGCTTCTTCATGATTACTTACTTGCTTCTCATATTTATACTTTTGGTCTCCTACTTTGTGAGTTAGAAAAGAACCTTCTAATCCAATTCTTTCATAGTTTCCTTTGGCCATAACTTCTTCTGTCTCCATATCTAATAATTGATATTTTAAAGAAGAACTTCCACTGTTTAATACTAATATTTTCATATTCTTTTTCTCCTACCTTTTCTTTTTTAATTTTGTTCTTGTGCCTGTACAGCTGTAATAGCAATAACGCCAGCAACATCTTCTGCGCTACATCCTCTAGATAAGTCATTGACTGGTTTTGCAATTCCTTGGCAAAGTGGTCCATAAGCTTCTGCTTTGGCTAATCTTTGTACCAATTTATAACCAATATTTCCAGCATCTAAGTCTGGGAATACTAAGGTATTGGCTCTTCCAGCAACAGGGCTTCCTGGTGCTTTAGAAGCTGCAATTTCAGGGATAATCGCTGCATCTAATTGTAGTTCTCCATCTGCTATTAAATCAGGCATTTTTTCTTTTAAAATATGGGTGGCTTCTACTACTTTTTCTGTAAGTGGTGAATGAGCACTTCCATAAGTAGAATAAGAAAGCATAGCAACTCTTGGCTCGCTACCAACTAATTGTTTAAAACTTTTACTAGAAGAAATAGCAATTTCAGATAAGCTATCTGCATCAGGATATTCATTTAGTCCACTGTCTGCAAAGATAAATGCTCCTTTTTCACCATATTCACAGTTTGGTACTACCATTAAGAAAAAGGCAGATACTAACTTGGTGCCTGGTGCTGTTTTTAAGATTTGAAGTGCTGGACGTAAGGTGTCTGATGTAGAATGACATGCACCAGATACTAATCCGTCAGCATCCCCTTGTTTTACCATCATCATACCGAAATATACATAGTTTTTCATGGTCTCTTTTGCTTTGTCTAAAGTCATACCTTTTGCTTTTCTTAGTTCATAAAAAGCATTTGCATAACTACTAAATTTTTCACAATGTTCTGGGTCTACAATTTTAGCATTTTCTAAATGTAAATGATTCTCTTGTGCTAATTTTAAAATTTCCTCTTTATTTCCTATCAAAATGATATCACTGTATCCTTCTTCTAAAGCAATTTGTGCTGCTTTTAATACACGAACATCATCTGTTTCTGGTAATACGATTGTTTGAATATTTTGTTTGGCTCTTTGTTTGATATCGTCTATAAAAGACATGTTGATTTCCTCCTTTTATATTTTTATTGACGCTATTATTATATATAGATTTTTCCAAAAGCACAAGAGTTTTAGGGTAAAAAACAAAGAAAAAACCATAGAAATATAGTTTTCCTATAGTTTTTACGATTTTATAATAAATTTGGTGTATCCATCGTTATTTGACCACTATCCTCAATCTTAAAATCTATTGTCATGGTAAAGTCTTCCTCTATAGGGAAAACCAATTTATATTCTCCCGTTGGAAGTTCTCCATAAATGGGGGTCCAATCTATTTTTCGCCCTTCTACTAGGTAGGCTTCTTCTGTTTTATTGCTTAGGGTGGTTATTGTATCTTTAGGAGGAACGTCAGAAATTTTTTTCACTTCTTCCCATATAAATTCTAAACCTGTTCCTGTATAGCCTGCTACAGAATTTGGGGTATCTTCTCCTATTTTATATCCAATACCTGTATAATCTTTGTTTTTTACCTTACGTTCAACGGTATAACGATAAGTATCACTGTAATGGTAGGGTAATTCATTAGTATCTATTATCATAAAAGAAATACCTGTTTTCGTTAGTTTTGATATACTAACATGTACATTTGATTTAGAACTGTAAGCATATTTAAGGATATTTTCTGGTATGATTATATCACTTTTTTCCTTGATAATCTTAATCTTTCCTATATTTCCAAACTGTGCTGGATAAGTATCTGCAATGCTTCCATCATAATAAATAGCAATTTCTTGATTTGGTTTAAATCTCTTATTTTCTTCATCTGTAAAACCAACAATATATAGTCCATTATCTTCCATTCCCATGACTACCATACTATTTTCATTTGCTCGCACAATAACAGCGGTTGTTTTTGCAAGTGTATGATTGTACCACTTTACAAGAAAAATCGTTACACAGATAAGTGCTAATGCGGCTAGTATCCCTAATAGGATAAATGTAATTTTTAATCCTCTTTTCATTTAAATCTCCCATTCCTTTCTATTCTTTAGATAGTTTCTTTTTGCTTTTTGTTGGTTAATTTCATACTTTTTTTATTTTTACAACTCTATATGCTCCAAATCATTTGGTACGTATACATTCCCTTGAAAATATAATTTAGCTTCTTTGGTATATAATTTTTTTCGATTAGCTAAGTCATTATCATTTGTATGATATAAAATTAAATTTTTTACTTGTAATTCATTGGCTATTTGGGCAGCTGTTTTAACTGTAGAATGCATTTTTTCATATGGTTTATAAAGATTTGCTTCAGAGTCCATACACATAGCCTCATGTAGTAGCCAATCTGCCTTTCTAACTTCAGAAGTTAACACATTATGGAATGTTTCATCTCCCAAAAAAACTAAAGTTTTTTTATTTTCCAAAGTCGTTTTAAATCCAAATTGTTTTTCCTTTTTTGCATGTAAGTCTAAAAATTTTATAGAATAGTTTAATATAGATACTTCCTCTTTATCTTCTACTATTCTTAAAAAGATGCGAGTTCCAATCCATTGCATACACCTTTCTGATAATAGTTCTGATAGAATTGTCTTAACACTTTTTTCTAATTCTTTATGCATATAAATATTCAAATTCCCCTCATAGGAATTTTCAGTAAAACATTTATTTATATATCTAATTATCCAAAATAACCCTAAAATATGGTCAGTATGTTTATGAGAAAGAATAATATCATGTATATTTCTAAAATCAATCTGTGCATTTCGTAACTGTTTTAAAATTTGTAATCCGCCACCAGTGTCTACTAATATACCTTTTTGTTCATTATTTTGTAAAATGAAGCAAGTATTAAAGCAATCTAATGTCATAGCATGTCCTGTACCTAACATAATTATTTTTTCCATAATTTGATTTTCTCCTTTTCTATTTTTTTAATTTTCTATACTTAGCAGTTGTTAATTCTTCTATATAAGGAATTATATCAGGAGTTTCATTTCTTTTAGCCAATTCTATTTCTTTTTGAATATCATAAGGGACTCTTATAAATTGAATGGATAAAGGCGCTTTTTCTTTGGAAGCATATTCTCCTTCTATAATGCAATAATAGGCCTGCATAGTTTCTTGCATATTCGTAATTGTTTCATCGTAATTCGGAAACTCTAAAACATTACCAACACTTCCTATGTTGATAATTGTTTTATTCTGTAATTTTTGCATGTATTGTTTATGAATGTCAGCATATAAAACGATATCTGGTATTTGCCCATTTTCATCTTCAAATAGAGTCATTTTTCTTTCTATCGAATCTATATCAAAAATTCTATTAGAAAAATCCTGTTTTGTAGCATGAAACATACGTATAAAGCTTCCACTCATATATAAATCATGATATAGTGGAAGACTATCTAAGTAAGAAAGCCTTTCTTTTCCTAACTTATTTTGATACCATTGTTTATGGGGACTATTAGGATACACAGCACTATTATCACAATTTCCTTTTACAACAACTTCACATTTTTCTTTGATAATATCAACAACTTCACAAGGCGAAGAGCCTTTTAGAACTAAATCTCCTAAGCAAAAAATTCTATGAATGTTTCTATTTTCTATATCTTTTAATACCGCTTCTAATGCCACTATATTTGAATGAATATCTGCTATAAAAGCTATTTTCTCCATTTTCAATTTCTCCTATCTGCGTATTTCTTTTATTATGTTGTTATTTTATAATAGATACAGAAAAAAAGAAAGTACTTTTTTGTACTTTCTGTAAACATTATATTTGAAAATCATGGTCTCCTCGATAAGGATACTCTGAGATAACCACAAATTTAATAGAATAAATATCACAATATAGTAAATTACCACTTTCAATAGATCTTAACAGTACATAACTTGCTCCTACATCCTCTAATATACCAACCCTATCTTCTAAGGTAGTTGTTCCTATTAAAAATTGAATTCTGACTAATTTTCCGATATTCTCTCTTAAAAAAGCAGGGGTATATATATTATTGATTAAAGTCTCTGGTATACGACCACTGTCTGTATCTACTTGCCTATTTTGTTCCATAGCTTCCCTCCTATTTCTATTTAGGTATCTTTGTAAAGAGCGGTTGGCTTATAAAAACAATGTCCTAGAATACGCGTATGAAGATTCCCACTACCATTATAGGGAAAAACATCTGGACAAGTTGGCATAAAAGGATTCATATACCATAAACAATCACCCGCTTCTGAAATTCTATTACCAGCAATAGCCCAATCCGCAATTTCATAATGCACATCAGTTGGCACCATATTATAAATATTTTGAGGATTGTAATTTCCATACAACTGTTCCCTAGCACAATCAAACTGACTTTCTTGGAAAAGAATATTACGAATACTACCACCTTGTGACACTCTAGCATATTCTCCTACAGGTACTTGTACACGATTCATAATAACCGAAGCGACTGCTTTCATGCCAATTTCCCCTTCTCCTCCCGCTTCACATTGTATCATTCTGGCCAGTAATTCTCTTTCTGAATAAGCCATAAAAAACCACCTCTAATACTTATTATATTAAAGGTGGTACCTAGTCGTTCCTGATTCTTTCTGATTTTTATTTATAAACTTTTATATTTGTTATAGAAATAAACACAGACAAAACCTAAACACAAAATAGCAATGACAATATATACAGAATCACCTGTTTGTGGTAAAGTTCCACTGGCCGTATTTTCTGTGTTTTGTATGTTCGACGTAGTCTCATGATTAGTTATTTGATTAGTATCTACGACAATATTTGTAATTGTATTCGTATTAGGCTTTTCCGCTTCTATTGCAATGGTAAAAGTAACGATGGTTTGATTACCAGCTCTATCAATTGCTGTTAAGACATATTTTCCATTCGTTGTTATCGTATCTCCATTTTGATAATCTTTTACCACATTTCCATCTTTTGTTAAAGTCACTTGTAATAGATTATCATCTTGAACAGTTGGTGTTACTGCCTGATAATATACTTTCTTATCCTCTACTCCTAAAATAGTTGGTGGTATCTCATCTGGTACTGGCTCTGGATTTGGTTTCTCATCTTGAATATCTGTAATTTCTACTGGTTTAATGGTTGCATTTCCAGCCATATCTTCTACGTAAATGGTATACCATCCATTTTGTAAAATACCAAAGGTTGTTGTCGCTGTATTTCCTGTTTTGGTTAATTCTAATACTTCTCCTGCTTCTTTAAAGTATGAAAGTGTTTGTTTTCCAACAGCAACTTTTGCTTTAGCAATAACCGATTGGGTGTCTGTTATATGTAATGTCAATTCTACCTTTTTATTATCTTGTGCTACTTGTTTTGCAATTTCAATAATAGGAGGTGTGGTATCTTCTGGTGTAGGTTCTGGTTCCTCTTCTATGGTATTCACTTTAAAAGAATAAACCGTACCATTTCCAGCAAGGTCTTGTGCATATATGGTATAGGTTCCATTTTGTGTGATAGGCCAGTTTGCAATAATTAATTTTTGATTGGTTGTAGGTATTGGGATTTCTTGACCACTCTCTTGAAAATACGATATATCCTGCTGCCCATTAGCTACTTTTAAAGTTTTCACACAAGTGGTCGGTTCTTCTATATGAATTTTAACATTTACTTGTTTGTTTTCTGGCTTGGAAACCATAACTTGTATAGTAGGAGCAGTTTTATCTATTGTAAAGGAAACTGTAGTTTGGTTACCTGCTTCGTCTACTGCCAATAATTCATAAATACCATCTTCCGTAATAAGCATACCATTTGTATAGTTGGTTACAATTTCTTCATTTCTAGTTAAAACCACTTGTGTTAAATGTTCATCTTGACAAATAGGTGTTACACTCTTTGTATATACTTCTTGATTTTGAACACCTGTAATAGTAGGCGGTGTGGTATCTGGTGCTACGACTTCCTCTATATTAGTAATTTGGATATATTCTACCGTCTGACTGCCTTGGTTATCTATGGAGTATACCGTATAAGTACCTATTTGAGAAATAGAAAAATGGGTTTGTACAATTTTACCGATGGATTCGGTGCCAATTTGTGTGCCATTTGTTGCAAAATAAGCTATATCTTGCTTTCCTGGCGCCCATTTTACTTTTCTAATATAGGCATCCAATCCACGCACCAATACATCTATTTGTTTTGGATTTTGTACATTTTGGGTTAAAGAAATGCTAGGTGCTTGTGGTGGAACAGGGTCATCTATATTCGTTATGGTTTTGGTTGTCATATAACTATATCCATCTTCATCTTTTACATACACATTTAATACAGCATTTTGGGAAAGTAGATAATTAGCTTCTACTATTTTTCCAGGAGTAATCGGTAGTATTTCTCCATTTTCTTGGAAATACTCTATGCTAATTGTATCTCCTATGGCTACTTTCATTTCTACTATATTAGCGATGGTATTGGTAGCTGTCATTGTCAATTTCCTTGGATTGTCCGCATCTTGTTTTACAGTAACGTTCATAACCTTTTCTTCTGAAACAAAACGCTTTTGTATCATCTTTTGATAACCTATTTCATCTGCTATATAAATGATATACGTACCATCAGTTGGTATCGTATAACTAGTATTTATGGTTTGACTAGGTGTTATTGGAATAGTAACACCCTTTGTTTGAAAATCATCAAAATCTTCTATTTCTTCTTTTTTAGCAATTTTAATAGTGGTAATAGAACAGATGGCATCTACTGCTTGTATTTGTATCTTTCGATTGTCATCCATATCTGATATTTGAGCGGTAATTGGCGTTTTTTGTTCCGAAACATAAACGGTAGTTGTTGTGCTATATCCTTCCCCATCTGCCACATAAATAGCATAAATACCTGGCTCTGTAATTCCTGTATAGAGCAAATCAATTTGTTTGCTACTAGCAAAAGGAATTACTGTTCCTTGCGTTTTAAAATCAATTGTTTCTTGATAAGTCTCTTTCTTAGCTATTTTTAAAGTGGTTAAATTTTGTGTGCTTTTACTGGTTGCTTGTATATGTAAATGAAGCGGATTTTCTTGATTTTGACTTACTGTTAAGCTAGGTAGTAATGCAGGGTCTCTTAAAGTAATTCTACTTAAAAAGCGATTACCATATGTGTTTTTAGCATAAACTGTATAGGCGCCATAACCGTCTATAGGAAAGCTTTCTTCTATATACATACTAGGGGTGATAGAAAATGTATGAATATCCTCATGTGATTCCTCAAAATAAGAAATTTGGTCTAAACTAATAAATTTATGAACATATTTTAAATCTGTAATTTTATACTGCGTATCTTTTGCGATGATTCGAATAAAATTAGGGTCTTTTTCATCTCTACTTAAAGTAACATCCAAACTAATAGTATCCTCTTCTTTGGCTAAACTAAGCGTTGGAAAATAGAAACTTTGCATAAGCAAGATGACTATTAGCAGTAAGATTATATTATATTTTTTTAAGGTATTCATCGTTCCACGTCCTTTCTATTTCATTATCGGATGCATTATATCATTTTTTAATAGAAAACACAAGAATAAAACAGGTAGTGTCAGCTACCTGCTTTATTCAAAATCTTATTATTCATAAATTTTTTTAATCTTTTGATAAAATGTCCATATATCTTCTACAGATTTGGCATTTTCATATTTTTGGCTTATCTTCAAATCAGATAAAAATAATGGATGGCATCCCTTCTTTTCACAGTCCTCTAAATTTTCCTCTTTGTCGTCTACTATCATCGATGGATAATATTGGAGGATATATTCAGATTTACTGTGACCATATGGGACAAAGATGATATCACTCCAGGCATCCGTAGGGATATCTTTCATAATGTAATTTATCTTTTCTTTAGTTGTTCCAAGTTTCTGAATTATTTTTGTTAACAATATTACACTAGATTCTCTATTTATCCGTTGCAATATTTCACAAATCCCCTCTCTTGTAGGTATGTTTTCAAAATAGCCTGGTAACCACATGTTTTTTCTGGCGTCTTTATCCTTCTCAAACAAATTCACAACGCCATCCATATCAAAGTAACAAATAAAGTTGCTTTTCATCTCCTACTCCTTTCAATAGAGAAGGTTTAATCTGACACTTAAACCTAGGAAATAGTAATTAGTTACATAATGTAAGTATATTATAAAACAGACTTTAATTCAACCTATTCAAGTAAAAAATAAATTTCATTCTTTTATCTGAATGCCTAGCAATTTAGAAAGTTCTAAAGCCTGCATTGTACTAACAATTGCACCTTTTATGTCTTCTATTCCTACTACCATACCACTTATTTGCGAATCGGAAAGGTTAATGCCTTGTAAACTAGTTTTAAAGAAACTAGCCGATAATAAACTACAATTTTCAAAAGAAAACTTTCTACTTTCTAAAGATTCAAAATTACTAGTTTCTAGCATCGTATCTAAAAACTTGATTTCTTTTAAAGCACTACTTGCCCAATTACTATAGCGTAAATTACAAGCTTGTACATAAACTTGATAAGCATAGGCTTGCATAAAATTACAGCCTACCAGCTTACAGTTTAAAAAGGTAACACGGACAAAAGAACAACCACTAAAGTTCGTATTTGAAAAATCACAATCTTCAAAAATCACATCACTAAAAATTGTATGGTCAAAAAAACTATTTAGACATTTACAATGCACAAATATAGATTTCTGAATTTCAATTTTCTCTACTTCTAAACGGTCCATAGCTTCTACAAATTTTATATTCTGGATATCCTCTTCTTCTGCTACCGCTTCATCTATATATTGCTTTACCTCTAAAACTTCTTGTAAATGCTCTATATCTAGCATTGGTTTCATAATAGCCATTTTGTTACTACCTCTTTTCTATTTTTCCATTTTACTTATTCATTATAGGAGAAAAAATACTTTTATACAAGAACTTTTTATGATAAAATAGAAAAGAAAAATAGAATAGTTTGGGGAAAATAGAAATATGAAACTTACATACTATGTTCGAGAAAAAGATAACTATCTTACAGTTAAAGAAATACTCTTATCACAATTTCAAATATCTAAGAGATTATTAACTAAATTAAAACAAGAAAAGGCTATCTTTTTAAATAATCAAATTTGTCCAGTCTTTATGCAGGTACATCCTGGCGATAAAATTGAAGTTTCTTTTGACCAAAAAGAAGACAATCACAATATCATTCCTACTAATATGCCACTTTCTATTCTTTATGAAGATGAGGCCTATTTAGTAGTCAATAAACCTGCTGGAATACCTGTTCATCCTTCTTGTTATCATTTTGAAGATAGTCTATCTAATGGTGTACGCTATTATTTTGATAGTATCTGTCTATATAAAAAAATAAGACCTGTTAATCGAATAGACCGTGATACAACAGGAATAGTTATCTTCGCCAAAAATGAATATGTACAAGAATCAC
>CATZDQ010000041.1 GCA_958417695.1 uncultured Clostridiaceae bacterium
AATAGTATCTGCTTTTTGAATTAAATCATACCTTTGTATGGTATTTTTCACTATTTTTTCTAACATATTTTCACCCTTAGCAAAAATTGCCAAAAAAGAACGTCCCTTTTGGCAATTTTATTCTCTGTATCTATCAATATTAGCGAATTTTGTATAATCGCCAAGCCATAATAATTCTACCGTTCCTGTAGAACCTGACCTATGTTTTGCTAAAATAACTTCTGCAATATTCTTTTTTTCACTTTCTTCATTATAATAATCATCTCGATATAAGAACATAACAATATCGGCATCTTGCTCTATTGCTCCTGATTCACGAAGGTCTGATAACATAGGTCTATGGTCTGGACGTTGTTCTGGTGCTCTAGATAGCTGTGATAGGGCAATAACTGGTACATTAATTTCTTTAGCTAGTATCTTTAGGGAACGACTAATTTCAGAAATTTCCTGCTCACGGCTAGAGTTCCTTTTTCCTGTGCCTTGTACTAGTTGCAAATAGTCGATAACCACTAGTCCTATGTTTTTTTCTAATTTTAGTTTTCTACACTTTGCTCTAATTTCCATAATGGAGATGCCAGGTGTATCATCTATAAATATTTGTGCTTCTGATAATTGACCTGATGCACTAGCTAATTTTGCCCAATCTTCATCATCTATTTTACCAGTTCTGACTTTGTTACTATCTACCATGGCTTCACTACATAAAATTCTGTTAGCCATTTGTTCTTTAGACATCTCTAGACTAAAAATAGCCACTGGTGTATTTCCTCTGGTTGCTGCATAACTAGCTATATTTAAAGCAAAGGCTGATTTTCCCATAGCGGGTCTTGCAGCCACTAATATTAAGTCAGAATTATGCAAGCCTGCTGTTTTATAGTCTAAATCTGCAAATCCAGTAGGTACACCGGTAATGTGTTGTTTCTGATTATATAGCTGTTCTAACTGTGTAAAGGTGTCTACTAAAATATCTTTCATAGAAGAATATCCTTTTTGATTTCTAGATTGAATGGCATCAAAAATTTTCTTTTCTGCTTGGTCCATTAATACATCTACTTCTTGTGTTTCATCATAGCCTAATTTGATAATTTCATTGGCTACTTTTAGTAAATTTCTTAATAGTGATTTTTCTTCTACAATTTTGATGTATTTATCTACATTGGCGGTAGTTGGTACTTTTTCTGGTAATTAGGCTAAGTACTCTAATCCACCTACTGCTTCTAATTTTCCCATGGAAGAAAGTTCTGCTTTTAGAGTAATAATGTCGACTGGTTCTGCTCGATTATATAAATTTAAAATAGCCCCATAAATGGTTTTATTATCCTCACGATAAAAGTCTTCTTCTTTTAATACTTCAATAGCAGAAATAATAGCATCTTTATCTGTTAACATACTACCAATTACAGCTTGTTCTGCTTCTGTATCATGTGGTGGCACTTTTCCTAAATCCATTTATTTTTAACTTCCCTTCTAGTACTATTTTCATCTCTATTCTTCTGTTTAGATAACTTGTATTTTTAATTTTCCTACAACACCTTCATATAGCCTAATTTCTACGGTATATGTTCCTAAGTTTTTTATGGTTTCTTTTAAATTGATTTTCTTTTTATCTATTGCTATTTGATATTGTTTTTGTAAATTTTCTGCTATTTCTTTGGCTGTAACTCCACCAAATATTTTACCATTTTCTCCAGATTTCACTTCTATTTTTAGTAAAAGTTCTTTCATTTTGCTTGCTACCTTTATCGCTTCTTCTTTTTCTATATCTTTTTTACGTTGGTTTGCCTGTTGCTTTGCCTGTAATTTTAGCATATTATCCTTAGTTGCCTCTAATGCTAAGTTTTTAGGAAATAAAAAATTTCTAGCATATCCATCACTAGCATTTATTACTTCGTCCTTTTTTCCAACACCTTTTATATTTTCTAATAAAATTACTTTCATCTTGTCTTCTCCTTTCTGATTTGTCTATTTTCTAAGTTCTTATATAGTTTACCGCAAAAATGGCTTTTTTTCAAGTAAACTAAGAAAAAAGATAGAAACTTTCTATCTTTTTTCCTTTTCTTTCTATTGTTTTTTCTATCCTTCGATGAATTTACCAAATACAGATTGTGCAAGTTTTCCAACGACAGGTAATTCTAAGTTTTCTTCTTTACATACTTTTACAATACCAATGACTTCAAATACAAAATATATGGCATTTAGTAAGGTATAAAACATAGGTATATAAAAAGGTAATAATCGATATCCAAAACTAATAATAAAATACATTGCCCATAAGGTAGTTGCCTGTGCTCCTACTAATTTTACTTCTCTACTACTATCTTTTACTAACATAAATACAATTCCACAAATGGGAATGATATAGGATAAAATGTTTTTTGCTTTATCACTCATTTTTTTCTCTCCTTTTTCTTCTCTTATTTATTTCTTTTATTTTTTACTTTCTTTATTGGTTGTCTATGGATTTTCTTATTTTTCATTTGCTTTTTTATATGTATTTTTACTTTTTATTTTTTCTTTTAAAAGCCTAACATATTTCCTTTTTGGATGACATATTCGTCTAGCCACAAGGTGTTTTCTTGTGTCTTAAAAAATAAACTCAAATCATATTCATCTCTAGTATCTGCATAGGTAACTAATACATTTAATCTACCTCTACCATAAGCACTAACACTCATCCTCTTATACTGTTTTTGTATCAGTATCTCTATTTTTTTATTGGTTTCCATTTTCTGTCTTACTTTTTCTGACATGATTTCCATTACCGTTTTATTTCTGATACTTTCTGCACATTGTCTTGCTAATTGAAATAAACTTTCTTCTGTATAGTTTGGAAAATCTGTTAAAAATTTTTTAACAATTTCTCCTCCTATTGCACCTTCCATGGTAGCATCTATATTAGCGCTATTAAATGGTGTATCTTTTAATACATGTTGTGTGGCTCTATATTTTAATCTATCTACTTTTACACCAATAAACATATAAATTGCAAATAATATAATGGCTATTATAATGATTACAAATAGCATTTTTTCTTCCTCCTTCTATTGTACTTCTTTATACTTTTTATATTTCACATATAAAAGAATACCTATTCCCACGGTTCCTATTAGTAAAATCGTCTTGATGCTCGTACTTCCTGTTTGTGGTATTACTCCATTTGCCACTGTATTGTCTAGGATATTACTATTCTTGTCTGGTTGCTGTTTATTCTCTGTTTGCGTATTGGCTACTTCGTTTATCTGCTGATTATTTTTTGGTTCTTCTTCCTCATGATTATGTTCTACATAAGAGAATTTAGTTAGACCTCCTTCATTTTTTGTATAATTCCATTCTCCGTTATAGATTCCAATATCTTCTACTGGCACATAGGTTCCATTTTCATCATCTAATATTGTATGTAAAAAATAATGTTTTCCTGCCTCTATTGGATAATTAGCTAGTATATTATAGTCTAAAACCCCTGTTTTTGTATCTTGAAAGCTATCTGGCTTTAAATTTTTTTCTTGCTTTTTTGCATATTGTAACAATTCTTCATAAGCAGCTTCTTTTTTTTCACTTAAAGTCTTTAATAATGCTTTATCTGTAACTTCTCCTAAATAAAATTTGATGGTTCTTTGTACGCCATTATAGAGCATTGTATTTAATGCATTTACTTGTATATAATAGTTCGTATCCACACCTGCACTTACATATATATTTATTCTCTTTCCTAATGGTGGTAATGCTGGTGTCTCGACTGGAATAGTCTCGGCTATTATTTCATAACGTGTACTACTCTGCTTTTTAGCTATATGCAAATAATACTGTCCCTGTCTTTCAAATTCATCATGTGGTTTTATTCCGTCTAGAGAGAACATCGTGTCTGTTTTCCATACTTTTGTTTCTTTATCATATTCCATATGTAAAGAATTTCCTAATAATTTAAAAAAATCATTCTCCGTTACTTCTTTTTTTAATGTGATAATGGCATAATACTCCCTATTTTCTTCTGGTTCTAATCCTGTAATTGTAATATCATAAGTAATAGCATCTTTATATTTTGCTTGGCATTTTATAGTTTGATTGCTTGCAAAACTTTTCCCCTGAAAACTAAGCAAACAAAACAAAACTACACAGATAAAAAGACTCCATTTCTTTTGTTTTTTCAACTTTTTCACCCCTTTTTCTTCGTTTTGTTCCATTTTAGCGCATCTACTCTTTTTCTTTCTATTTTTTACCAAGAATAGGTAATATGTATTTCACATAATCTAACATTCCTGCACCAAAAGAAAGAACAAGCTTATTTGCTTGTCCTTTCTTTTATCCTATTTAACTTAAAATTTCTGTAAAGTATTCATTAATTCTATTGATTAGTTCTTGTTTGACTTCTTCTGTATTCATGCCTTCTACCTGCGCACCAGCCAAGGTGATATGACCTCCGCCACCTAATTTTTCTAAGATAACTTGTACATTAATATCGCCTATTGAGCGACCACTAATACATACTTTATCACCTAAGTTGCCGATAACAAAAGAGGCGGTTATATCACTAATGGTTAATAGTTCATCTGCTGCTTTTGCACAAATAATATTACTATTATTATCCTCTTTGTCATAAATTGATATACCAATTGTGCTATTAACAATTTCTGCTCTAGCTACTATCTCAGAGATTTTATGGTAGGTGTCTAAATCGCTTTGGAACCATTTTTTGACTTTAATAATGTCTACTCCACATTTACGTAAATAAGCCGCTGCTTCAAAGGTTCTAACACCTGTTTTGAAAGTAAAGTTTTTGGTATCCATCATAATGCCAGCATATAAACCTTCTGTTTCTATTTGGGTCAATTTTACATCATTTTCTGAATACTCAATTAACTCTGTTACTAGTTCTGCTGCTGAAGAAGCATATACTTCATGGAAAGTTAAAATCGCATTTTCTATAAAGTCTGGACTTCTTCTATGATGGTCAATAATGACAATTTTATTGGTCTTTTCTAATAGTTCTGGTACTTCTACATAATTTTTCTTATGGGTATCTACAATAATTAATAAGGTCTCTGGTGTAATGAGTTCTAATGCCATTTCTTTATTAATAATTGCCTCTTGGTAATCTTCCTCTTTTTTAGCTTCTTCCATAAAATGGTCTATACTCATTCCAAAGGTATTATTAATTATATAGGCTTCTTTACCTATAGTTTTAGCCAAACGATAAATACCAAAGGCTGACCCCATAGCATCTATATCACTATTGGTATGCCCCATTATCATAATATTTTTAGATTCTTGCATTAATTCTTCTAATGCATGGGATACAATCCTAGCTTTTACTTTTGTTCTTTTTTCCATTTCTTGGGCTCTTCCACCAAAGAAATTATATTTACCATCTTTTCTAACAACGGCTTGGTCTCCACCACGTCCTAGTGCTAAATCCATAGCTGCATTGGCTGATTTATATTTTTCATAATTGGATTTTCCCTCATTAGATATGGCAATACTTAAAGTAGATTGTATTTTTCCTGGAATACTGATTTCTTTTATAGTGTCTAGTACGTTAAAACGATTTTCTTCTAATATTTCAATGTATTTTTGTTCTAATATCACTACAAAAGTATCACGGTCAGATTTAACAATTAATCCTTCAAAAGCATTTGCCCAATCATATAAGGTTTTTTCTATTTGTGCTACAATTTGTGGTCTGTCTTCACTAGCTATTCTTTGCATTATCTCTTCGTAATTATCAATCATAATAATACCGACACAAATTCTAGAGTTTTTATACTTTTCTGCTAATTCAATATTTTGGGTTTCATCTATAAAATATAAGGTAGCCATATATTCTTCATCTTTGTTTTTATCTTTTTCTTTGGATTTTACATACTCTCCTAATATTTTATATGTTTTATCCCCTATTTTAATTTGTTTTTTAATTAATTCTTCTAATTCTTTTTTATTTTCTTCACTACTGTTTTCAATTTCTAATTTCAATTCTCTTACAATGTTATTTAAGTAACTATTAATATCAATATTGGCAAACTCATGAATGAATTTAGAACTCTTCCATATAATATTTCCATCGGTTTCAATAATAATTAATGGGAAGGGAGAGTTAATTAATGTACTTTTGGCTGCATTATCTACCGTTAAAGTTAAGTCTTTTATATGTTCTGATAATTCTGCTTTTCTTTTATTGTTTGTCCAATAAGCATACATTAGAATTAAAATGTACAATAGAATAGCTGGTGTAATATAATTGACTTCATACATACATAATACCACTAAAAGCACTGCAATAATGACTAAATATATCTTTGTCTTGGATACTAGTTTATCAAATAATTTTCTATTATTATTTTGGGGCATAGCAATCTCCTTTACCTTATTTACAAAGTCTATTTTACTCTTATTTCCTTGTTTTGTCAAGGATAGCGCCTTTTAACCTATTCTTTCTCTTTTTCTATTTTCTCCTTTTTTCTATCTTTTAATCTATTAGCTTTATGATTTCTATTACACATTTTCTATCCTATTTTTACTTTAAGCCTCTTATATTTCTTTTTGCAATGGTTTCACAATAGTAGTATCTTTATAGAGTAGCGTTAATTCATGTAGTGGTCTTGTCATTGCTACATATAGCAACTTCATATCTATTTTTCTATTAGAATGATACCTTCCTTCTGAAGCATCTGTAATAATAACACCATCGAATTCCAAGCCTTTTGCTAAATAGCTTGTTATTGTACATACACCTCCTTCGTATTGTGTTTCTGAATCAACAACATTTTTTATTTGACTATTTTGTTTAGTTAGTTGTTTATTTATAAAGCTGGCTTCTTTCTCATCTTTACAAATAATCGCTATAGAAATATATCCTTTATTTTTATATTCTTTTATCTTTTCTAAAATTTCTTCTATTTGACTTTTCTCATCTTTATAAGAGATATAGTTGACTGGGTTTCCATGTCTTATTACTGGCTGTGCTGGCATCAAGTTTATATATTTCGTAATATGGCTAGCCTCATTCATAATTTCTACTGTAGTTCTATAGCTTTTTAAAAGATACTTAACCTCGCAGTTCTTTTCAAATGTTGTATCTAATACTTGCTTCCAATCTTTAATACTCCTATACTGATAAATGGATTGTGCTAAATCTCCAAAAATGCTAAATGTTGCCCTATTTAGTATCTTTTTTAAAACGTAAAAACAAAATTCTCCGTAATCTTGCGCTTCATCTATTACTACTTGCTTATACTCACTATATTCTCTGTTACCTTGCATTTTACAATGCAAATATAATAATGCGCTTAAATCTTCAAATTCCACCATTTTTCTTTTAATATTTTCTGCATTTTGATAACATTGTTCTAATTGTATAAAATGGGCTTCTAAAGAAATGTATTTATCTAAATTTTTTAAAAATTGAACATATAAATCTCTTGTATGGGGAATTAAAGTACTAAAATACTTTTTCAAACTTATAGAACAGTTACTTTTTAATTCCTTTTCTATACTAGTTTGTATCAGATTTTCTCTTTCTATTTTCTCTTCCAACAAACCAGTTGTTTTTGCCTGATATTGTTTTTTTATATTTTCCATAATACTATCCTGATTGTCTTCTATATATTTTGCTAATAAAATTTTTGTTTTTTCTACTTTTCTCTGGATACTATCATAAATCATATCATTATCTAAGGATGTATATATTTCATGAATTACCTTGCTTGGTACCAATTCATATCCTTTTAATGTTAAACCAATTGGCGGAATTAAATTCTCATCTATTTGTTTTATAAATGTATCTAACGCCTCTTTAAATTTCATAGAAACTTTTAATTTTTCATAAGTCAAATAATCTTCCTTTGTAATAGAAGCTATTAATTTTTCTTCTTCATTAATAAGTTGTAAATCTTCTTGTATAAACTCTGCACACAGTTCTTCATATGTACATTGTTTTACATGATTAACGTCTAAATCTGGTAATACTCCTGAGATATAGTTTACAAAAAACTGATTAGGGCCAATGACTAAATATTGCTCTGGCTTAATGCTGTCTCGATGATTATAAACTAAATAAGCAATTCTATGTAAGGCTACAGTTGTTTTTCCACTACCTGCAACACCTTGTACTATCATATTCTTAAATAGACTTTCTCTTATAATAGCATTTTGCTCACTTTGAATAGTTGAAACTATATTTTTTAATCTATTATCTACGCCTGTTTCTAAATATGGCTTCAATAATTCATCATTAGAAACTGTATCCACATCTTGATAATGCTTTAATTTTCCGTTCTTCTATTTCATACTGTCTTTTGACTAGTAATTCTCCTGTACAAATTCCCTCTGGTGCTTGATAAGAAGTTCTTCCAATATTGCTATCATAATATATAGAAGAAATAGGTGCTCTCCAATCTATTGTAATATGGTTATTTTCTTCATCCATAACCCCTACTTTTCCAATATATAATTGTTCTATTTTTTCTTCTCCATCTCTTGCAAAGTCTATTCTAGCAAAATATGGTTTCTGTATATTCTTTTTCATTAAATCTAATTTTTCTGCATAGCTATTTAATAAATTCTCTAGCATTTTGGGATTATTTTTATATAATTTTGGTATAGCTTCTAGTCTTAGATGATAATATTGTATAACCTCTTTATATTTTCTAATAATCTCTATTAATTTTTGGTTTTCTTCCTGTAATTCTTGCTTTTCCATACTTCCTTTCTCCTATACCCTCTCATTTTCCAGTTTTATTATAATAACATTTTCTAATGATAATAACAATCCTTTTAAAAGATTATTATAACTTCTATACATAAAAACATTACCATTCACTCTCTAATCTAATCCTTTATGATTGTATATAAGAATGTAATTGTTTAAAAAATATATCATTTAACAATTTGTTATATAAGTAACTTAAGCTGTCTTATACGGACTTTTCATGCGTCCTACTTCTCTTCTTTTTAAGGTTTTAGTATACAGACATAAACAGTGTCTTCTTGAAATTAAAAAAGTCAATACATTAAAAAATGTATTGACCGTAAAAGAATCTTTTATTAAGCTCATGTTATAAAAATGTACTTATATTTACTCATTTTTAAGTACTAAGACACAGTTAGTACCGCACGAAATCCATAAGAAAATCCACTATCTCCATAATGACAACTAAAATAGAAGAGACCAGCTTCAGAGCCACCCCACAAATAACCTCCGCGAATGGAAAGTGGAAGGTATAGCCCCGGATAAGATGAAGCGTCACCATACCATGCAGTATTCCCAGTTCCAGCTGTAGAGGTCTCACGTATAGCATCACCATAAATTAAAGCGTTTTTCTTATAGTTATTGGCCCTTGCTGTACTTATATTTTCGGCATTATTAGCTATACTTGCATTATCTGTATTACTATCCAATGGATAAGCTGTGGTATACTTGCTACTGACTGTCTTTAATGTGTTTCCCTCGTAAGCGATACTTGCTCCATAATTTTTTAGACTATCATTCCCATTAGCCACATAACCGGCTAGTTCTTTCCCAACTTCCTCCACTTAAATCGTAAATTCCATAAATCGTTCCTGTACTACTTGCCTTACAACCATTTAATTGGTCCCATGTGTAGACTCCATTATTCGCTGTATTTCCTGTGGTTCCATTGATATTTTCCATCGTTTTTACTGTTTCTCCTGCACTTGTAAAACCTGTTGTACAACCGGTTACTGCATATACACTATCTACTCCTGACTTTCCTGCTACACTTGTTCTTACAGTTTCTCCACTATTTAAATTTACATTATTAATGCATATTTCTTGTTTATCCAATCCATATTGACTTTGTGAAAGATAAGCTACTGCTCCCCATTCACTATTCTTCATCAAGTGCGAGTCTGTGCTTCCTGTTAATCCATATATATTACCACTTTCAGTCATGACTTTGGCTATGTTAAAAGCATCATTATGATTCATATAATTCATGCTGTAGGTGACTGGTTGGAATGTTGGATATTTAATAGCTGTTTTAGTACCGCCATAAATTCCATCTAACCAGTTACGCGCACTTTGACTAGAATCCTTTTCTGTTCCTGCTTCTACTGACTTTACCCACACATTTGCTTGACTATAATTTACACTACTTGCTTTGACTGGTGCACTATTATTTCCGCTAGGATAGCCTGCTTCAAATTTAGCTACCCAAATTCCAGTTAATTCTTTATCCCATCCTCCATTCCTGTAACCAATTGCTGTTTCATCGGTAAATGCTGGATGGACAGTATATCCTATTTTTGTATCTACTAATTCATCCACATTGGTACATCTCTTTGCTGTTTGTATTTTACCGTTTTCATCATAATAATTGTCTGTCGTTCCTATTAAGAACTTGATATCAAATTTCTTATCGTTTTCATTTACTCTATAGGCATATCTAGGTATCCATACCCACATACTTCCATCTTCAGTTTGGCTATTGGCCCACTTTTTAGCATTATAATCGTACCAATTGGTATCTCCACTATTTGTTTTGTCTACTTTTCCCTTTTCACTAGTAGTTGGGTCTACAAATTTAATTGGAGTCATTCCTGCTGTTAAGACTGGTTTATTTACTCCTTTTTCTATAATATACGTTTGACCCAATGCTTCATCTATCTGTTGTTCTAGACTTAATAGACCACCTTGCTCATCTCTTTTTCCTTGTTCTGTATCATTTTTCGCTCTTTGTGCCTGTGTAATAATTCCATTTTCTCCAACTAGTGCATTAATGGCTACACCTGCCAATATAATTAGCACAATAATCGTAATCACTAAAGCAATTAAAGTCACACCTTTTTCTTTCCATTTTTTCTGCATGTTTTCTCTCCCTTTCTTTTCTTATGTTTTCCAATTTCTTTATTTTCATACTTTCCTTTTATAATTTTATATTACCTTTTGGTTAAAGTCAATATTTACATATTTTATTTCTGTTAATTATAATATTTCTTTTTTATACTTTTAATTTTACAAGCAACTCATTTGTTT
>CATZDQ010000042.1 GCA_958417695.1 uncultured Clostridiaceae bacterium
TGCTGTAACACCTAATGTTTTATACATTTTTTCATTCTTCTTGCTGTCTTGTTCTGCTTTCTCAATTTGTGTATTTAAGAAATTGTCTACTAATTCAATTTCACTAACTTGCCCTTCTAAGTCTACTTTTCCTAATAGATTACTTAAGCCTTTTAGTATTTCTTTATCTTCTCTATTTATTATATTGTTTTCTGCTTCTAAGGCTTCTAACCAAGCTACCCCTGCTTCTTTTTCTTGCATCTTTTCAGAAGCTGTTTTAAAAATTCTGGATGTCATTGCTTGTGTCCTTCCTGCTATGTCTTGGAAAATCTTAGGGATTGGCTCATAGGTAAATTTTACCTTTGTCTCAAATAAGTTAAGAGCCGTCTTCATTTGTTTTAATTCTTTTACACGATTGGTATATTTTCCTGCCATTAAAATGCCGGTATAACTACTGGCTAATAAAATAAATCCCATGGCTATGTATTTTATGATTTCCATTTCTTTCGTTCTCCCTTTTATGTATGTTCTATATCTATATATATGCAAACTTGTCCTTTTTTAGAACTATTTTTAGATAGATTACAAAGAAATATATTGTTTTTCTAATTTTTGTAGAGTGTATACTCTGTCAATTTCTCCTTTTTCTTGCTTCTTATCACTTAAAAAAATAATTTTTTCAAACAGACAATTCTGTAATAATTGATAAATGGCTGGATTTAATCGTAAATCCTCAAGACTTGCTCCATGTGCTGTAAAAACACCTTTAATTCCACAGCAAACTGCATAGCCAATAGCTTCTACGTCTTGGCTACTACCAATTTCATCTGCTGCAATTACTTTTGGTGCCATGGAACGAATTAACATATTCATGCCTATTGCCTTTGGTACATTGTCTAATACATCGGTTCTAATGCCTATATCGTTTTGTGCTATTCCTCTATACATAGCTGCAATTTCTCCCCTTTCATCTACTACCCCTACATTTAAACCTGGAAAAGAAATCGGGTCTATACCATTACTAATTTTCCTAATTAAGTCTCGTAAAATGGTTGTTTTCCCAACACCTGGTGGTGATACAATTAGTGTGTTATAAATACTATGTTCTTCTATGTTTAGGACATGTTTTAAAATTTTATTACTACAACCTAGTACTTGTTTGGCAATTCTAAAGTTTAAACCAGAAATATAATTTATGTTACTTATTTTATCGTCTTTCATTACTACATTTCCTGTAATGCCTACTCTATGTCCTCCCTGCATAGTAATATATCCGTTTACAAATTTGATTTTGATAACTATAGATAGAATTGTCACAAATATGTTGCATAATTTCCAAAATTTCTTCTTGTGATACATTATATTCTAGCATTTTTTCAGTTTGTCCTATTTTTAGAATGATGGGTTTATTTACTCTCATTCGTATTTCTTCTAGATTATTCATACTGTTATAGGAACTAGAAAACAACTCTTCTAATTTTTTATAGATTTTTAAAGGAAAACATCTTAAAATATGTTGAATTTGTACCATTTTATCTTTTCCTTTCTCTTTTTTTCGCACAAAAAAAGAAGCCTATATCGTATTACTATATATATGCTTCTCTTTTCTATTTTAGAACCTTTATATGATTTTTTATTACTCTTCCCAGTTATGGTAAATTTCAGAAACATCGTCTAAATCTTCTAACATTTCTACCAATCTTTCCATTCTCTCTGCACCTTTTTCATCTAAAGCAATATAAGTAGATGGAACCATTTGTACACCTGCTTCTAAAAATTCGATATTCTCTGCTTCTAATTTTTCTCTTACTTGTGTAAAAGTTTCTGGTGTGGTCGTAATTTCATATACTTCTTCTTCTAATGAAAAATCTTCTGCTCCACTATCAATTGCTAACAACATTAAATCGTCTTCACTAAGTGCACAGTTTGCTTTATCAATAACGATTACCCCTTTTTTACTAAATAAGTAAGATACACATCCATTCGTACCTAGGTTACCTCCACATCTATCAAAGGCATGTCTTACATCTGCAGCTGTTCTGTTTTTATTATCGGTATTCGCTTCTACAATAACAGCTACACCATTTGGTCCATATCCTTCATAGATAATTTCTTCATAATTTTCGCTATTCCCTGCACCTGCTGCTTTTTTTATAGCATTACTAATGGTATCATTTGGCATGTTTGCTGCTTTACATTTAGCAATAACATCTTTTAATTTTGCATTACCTGCTGGATCTGGTCCTCCTTGCTTTACAGCCATTAATAATTCTCTTCCTAGTTTGGTAAATACTTTTCCTCTAGCAGCATCTGCTTTTCCTTTTTTAGCTGCTATGTTATGCCATTTGCTATGTCCTGACATTGTTAAATTCCTCCTTTATTTTTCTTACAGCTGTCTGTGTTAGCTGTTTTTTACTTGTATTTTTATTTACACAAATTCTTTGTTGATATAAGTGGATTTGTGTGGTTCTTTGTTTTTCTATTGTGCCAAAATTGTGCCAGGAATTTTGGCTTTAATATTATGTTGATAAATTATTTTTGTAAAATCTGTACTCAATTTAGACATAACTTTATACTTAGATATTGTAACACACTTTTTTAATTTTGTGTAGTATTTTACAAGTAAAACTTGTTTTTTTGCGTTATAACTACTTATTTTAGTGTATTTTTTTATAATCCGCTTATAAATTGATCTTTCTTCATATCCATAAGTCCATTTTCTTTTTCCATATCTCTTACTTTAGGCTCATATTGGTATGAATCTAGCATTCCTTTTTTATAATTATCAACATACTTTCTTATTTTAGATTTATTCATGTTGCATATTCTTCTCATCCAATAGTTCGCAAGTATTGATGGCTTTCCACAGTTCTTTCTTGTTTTTCTTAAAATCGTAACATCTTCAAGGAATTCCTTATATCCTTTACAATCTCTTGCTAATTGCATTTTTTGAGAAAGGATTTTTGAGAATTCCTTGTATTGCATATTATAAGTTACATCTCCTATATATGGTTTCATATTTTTATTTTTCTCCTCCATATCATTCTAAGTCTATACATTCCCATAAATTCTTATTAAATTTTTTACTTTTGTTAAATGCTTCTTTTACACTTTTAGGTAGAGCTACTACTAATATCTTCTGTGGTCTTGTCATGGCAACATATGCTGTTCTTATTTCTTCTGTTTTATTATCTTCTTTATTTAAACTATTAAATGTTAATTTACCCCTTTGCTTTATTATTAGCATAACTGCTTCATAAGTTTTTCCTTTAGCGGAGTGAATAGTCGATATTTGTGCAGCATTACTCATATATTCTTTATCAAACTAGCATATTTCTTTTTCTTTAAAGTCTTTAATCTTATCATCTTTGCAATTTCTTTTTATTTTTATATATTTTTCATTTTTTGTATTTAATAATTTATTTAATTGCTCTTGTAGCAATGCTTCCCACTGTTTTAGTTTTATATTATTTTTTGGAATTTCTAATAAAAAATTATTTATTAGATTATTCCACTGCTCTATATTATATTTTCTTAATATCATGTTTATTTTATCTTCGATATTTGTAACTGTTTCCTCAAATATTAATTCAAATAGGACATTTTGTAGAATATCTCTTGCTTCATTGATTTTTCCTTTACTTTTTAATAAAGTGACTTTAATCAACTTCTCTGTGATTTCATTTTTCCATAATTGCTGTATATCACTATATGGATTACTCTCTATATCATTTCTTCCACGTACTAAAATCTTTCTTTGTTTTATATCAATTTCTTTTTCATCGCAATATTTATAAAAAAAGTTAATTGCTCGCTCTATATCATCATAAAATATTATTATAGGCTTCCCACTATAATTTTTAAATTTTCCAACTGCTATTGCTGTTTTGCTTAATGTTGAAAAGTTATATGTTGCATTACATATATTTTGAGAACTTCTATGATTCTCTAAAAACTCAATTTTATTATAATCTGAATTTTGAAATTTGTTTACAAATATCTCTGGAGTTGCTTTTCTCCATTCATAAATTGCTTGGTCTGCATCACCAACAATAATAACAGTTGCTCCATTTCTTTCAAGCTGTTCAATTAGTTCCATTTGATTTTTGGAAGTATCTTGAGCTTCATCCATAATAATTAATGAAAATCTTTGTGCTAATAACTTAGCTATTTCTGGATACTTTTTTAGTATAAGAATAGATATCGACATTATATCATCATAGGTAACATAATTATTTTTTAATAACATTTTTTTATATGTTATACATGGCAAATTAGCGTTACCGCAATTATATTTTGGAGGTACTATATTTCCATTAGTATCTATTAATATATTATTAGTTGTACTTTTACATTTATAACATTCTTGTTTATAATAACTATTGGATTTTAATTTATCAAAAAATTCATTATCATCACTTGTTATTATTTTAGCTTTGTTTTTATTCTTAAAAAATAAATTTGGAGAGAATGGATAAAATATATATTTTTCTACGAATCCATCTATAGTTCCTATATAATGTGGATATTCTATGTCAAACGTTTTATTTTTTAGTTCTTCAACACTACTATTACAAAATGAAAGTATTGCAATTCCTCTATATTCTTTCTTCCATTTATCTAATTTCTTATTTATTAACGATGTAATAGTTAATGTTTTACCACTTCCTGGTCCAGCTTTTAAAATAGTATTTCCGTTAGATTCAATTAGCTTATTTTGTTCATCAGTTAGTTTCATTATTATCATCCTCTACTATTTTTTCAGTCACGTGTTGAATAGCTTCTTTTATATAATTTGGAACTATAAACTTAGTTCCTTCAATTATTTTATTTAATAATTTTTGTGCAAACTCACTTTTCGAATCTTTTATAGTAATCCATATTCTTGTAGCAAATAATTCATCACTATCTGTGTCCTTGTTTTTTTCTATTAAACTATATATTTCAGTATGTACTTCTTTTAACACTTCCAAAATAATTTTTCTATTTTCTTTTATCTTTGCTAATTCATATTCAAATGTTTTTTGAGCTGTTACAACCATAATATTATTTTTATTATATTTTATAATTTTTTCAGCCCTGGCGCTCATATTCCCACACTTTAGCTTATCACTTATACTTTTAAGTTCTTCTTCTCCTATTTTTGTATAGGATTCAATATCTCCTTTTTTTATATACTCTTCATTATTGTTAGGATTTGTACATCTATCATCATCTGTTACTATTGAACATTTTATATGTAATAAATTTTCATCGTTTTCTGTTTGAAATATCTTTGCAAATGGTTCGAAATCCACTCCATTAATATTTACAATCTCAACTGCATATTTATCTAAATCTCTTCGCAATATTTTTGAAAATTCATTTATTAATAGAGCTTCTGTTATTCCTTCGACAAAAATTATCCCTTTAGCAAAAAACATTTGGCTTTTTGTTACGTCTAAATATCTTTCTATAATTTCTTGCTCACCTTTACCAAAGCTAATCTTTGATAAGTTTGATATATTTATTTTATCCGCATTTTTTTGCAAAACAATCAACTTATTAATTTTAAATCTTGATATAAGTGTTGGTGAATGTGATGTCAATATTATTTGTATATTTTTATTTTCTTCTAAAAAATCATTAAGTAAATATAATAATTGTGGATGTAAATGTGCTTCTGGTTCTTCTAATAGCATTATTACAAAATCATCAGTATTTGCCTCCTTTAAGTTGCCTAACTCTGTAGCCATAGATAGAATATTGTTATACCCAAGTCCATTCTGCCTTATTAAATAGTTTACTTCTATTTTACTTTTTAATGAATCAGCCAATTCTATTTTATCATTTTTCATTTTTTGTATATCTAATATATATGTTGCATCATCTACCTTTTCAGTATACTTTTCTATATCTATTTGTTGTTCTCTACTAATCATATTTTTCTCTTCATCACTAATATAAATTTTATTTAGTTCTTTTTTATTTGTTAATTTTAATGTAGCCCCTATATCGTTTATAGTAGTTTCTGACATGCTAATATTAATTTTTTGATTAATTATTTCTTTTTCAATCATTTTCAAATTATCATTTATAGATTCTTGCATTTTCGAAACTGTATTATCTTGTAATATTAAATCATTCATATCACTTACTATTTTCACAAGATTTTCTCTTTTCTCTTGGGTATCAGCAAATTTTAATAAAAGATGCGATAATTGACTATATTTAGATGGCTTCATATCACTTTCTGCATTTCTCAAAGCTGGCATATAAATACTAGTAAGCTTTCGTAAACATTCCTTATCAGGTATGGATTGATTATTATACCCTAATATTTCTTCACTCACTCTAAACTCACCTTTGTTAGTAAAATACGAAAAATAGTTAACGTGTATCTCAGCTTTACAAGAACTCTCATCTATAATATTACTTAAATATACTAAGTCTGCTTTCTGATTTCTAGTCAATTCATTAAAATATATACTTATTTTTGCATTTTTACTTCTTCTACCATATTCATCAATATGAAAATCATTTTCATCCATATATAAGTTTCTTTTATATGTTCCTAAATTCAGAACTAATCTAATAGCATCAATAACCGCTGTTTTTCCAGAATTATTTTCTCCTATTAACATGTTTAATCCATTTTGAAATACTATTTCCGTTTTTTCTCCAAATATTCTAAAATTTTCAATTTCTATCTTTTCTATATACATTTTATTTCCTCATCTATTTATCAAATATTTTTCCTACTTTATTTAAGCTATCTATCAAATCTTTGTATTCAATACCTTCAGCATAAAAGTTATTGTTTTGATATCTTTCCCATTGCTTTTTCATAGTTTCATCATCTTTTAAAATATCTATTACTTCTTTCCAGTCTTTTATCATATTTGTTGACTCCCTATGTTTAGCAGTTGAAATAATTGCTTCTCTTAATGTATTTGTATCAATATTCTTGCTTTGAGTATTTAATAACATATGAATATCATAATAATCTCTTATTCTAGTTCCTAATACTCCTCTTTTTATTATTGACTCAAATTTTTCTGCAAGAATAGTTTCAATATTATAAGACCAGATTTGTATTTTTCTCTCTTCTAGCATTAATGAAAAATTATATTTAACTTCTCTATATGTAATTTTATCCCCAGTTGTAATATCTATCTTCATTATAACTGGCATATTATCATTATAATTAGCTTCAAAAGTTATTCTATATCCACCATAATCATCATCTTCTCTAATCAATGATACACTTTTAATTTTCAATGTAACACCATCTTGTAAATCAATACTAAAAATCTCATTCATTATATTTTTTATATTTTCTTCTGTAAGAGAAAATCCCTTTATTGTTGTATCCATATCCATTGTTGTTCTGCTATCAATTCCAAGCATTGCTGATATTAGCATACCACCTTTTAATATGAAATTATCTTTGTAATTTGAAAGTGATATTCTCTCTAATAATCTTTCTAGCATATATGTTTGTAGAACTGATTGAGCAGATATTTTATTTTCTTTTGCTATATTATTTATTATAGCTTTAAAACTCATTGTATTTCTTTTCAATCTAATACCTCCATGTATTGTCTTAATTTATTTTCAATTTTAAATTCTTTTGCATATTTATATAATAAGTGAAATTTCCTATTCTTTATTCTGCTATATTCTTTCATTGCAGTATTAAATATTTGTGAATCCATTTTATTTTTATCTCTTATAACATCACATATAGTTCTTTCTAAATCATATATTTTTATATTTGTTCCATCTTTCAATTCCAAATTAGTTACCCCTAATAAATGTTTTTCACTTTTAATATAATGTGAATGAATATATTCATTTTTTATTCTTATACTACTTGGAAAAGTCATATCTAATTTTAATGGTGTTCTATCCGTTAATCCATAAAAGTATAGAGCTGTATTATGCGAATATATTCCTGATTCATATCTCTTTCCCATTATAAAAAATTCATTTACCTCTTTATTATTTTTTACATATATTCCTCTAGCAACTTTTTTTAAGTATCCTATTTTCTCTAATTCCATAATATACTGCCTATGGATATTGTATTTTTCTAATTGTTTTACATATAAAATTCCATTGTTTTTTTCTACTATTTCTTTAATTTTTTCTATTTTTTCCATATAAATCACCTCTTGACAACTGCATACATATTATAGTCCATATGTATGTGATTGTCAAGTTTTGCATATAAATTTTATTATTTTTCCTTGAAACTAAAAATAGATTAGTCTTATTTTTGGCTAATCTACTAATCGTAATTTATAGTTAATTAAAATAGTTGTATATTTTATCTTCTAACTCTATTTTATTATTATCAAATTGTTTTTTTCTATGTCCATTTGCTCCGGAAGGATGAGGAAAACCAAATAAACATTGTTTACTACTTATGATTTTTTCATTAACCATCATTTGTAAAACTTCCTCAACAGCTTTTCCTAGAGGTATTATTAAAACATTATTTAAATTTTCTATTTCATTATAAAAATAAGTTTTACATAAGACATAAAAACCTCATTGTCTAATATTCTGGGATTATTTCCTGTATAATTTTTATTATTAATAAATATAGGATATGGAATTAATGATGTAGTATGCAATAATTCATTGTTACATTCAAATAATTCTGAGCATGAATCAATTTTTAAATATTTGTGCAATTCTAGCTCATCTAACATTTCAATAATATTCTTTCAAACATAAACCTTTGTAATAGTTCATAATGATTTAGTTTATATTTTTGCTCTATCTCTTTTGACTTTTCTTTTAGTTCTTTATATTTTATCACTTGATTAACACCTCCATTATAGTAGTCAACTTTTCATATACGTTAAAAATTTTAGCATATTCATCTAATAGTTTTAGATTTTTATCTTTCGAATTGAAATAATTTTTCAAAATCTTATTATATAATTCTATATCATATTGATCTTGTTTTTTTAGCATATCACATATACATCTTTCTGCATTGTATACTTTTATAGGATTACCATATGGACTTATTATAGTAACTTTTCCTATATTCAATTTTTCTTTTGATACATAATGAATTGTTACTTTTTCTCTAATACTTTTATGAAAATATGTTGTAACATCAATTTCATATGGAGCTCTTTCACTCAAATTTAATAAATGAAATGCAGTATTATATGAATATATAACATTATTATATCGTTTTTGTAAAATATAATATTCATCTTCAATTAGTTCATTATCAATATATAATCCTCTAGCTATTTTTCTAATTAAACCCTTTTGAATTAATTCAGGAATATATCTTCTTGGTATTCCGTTTTGTTCAATTTCACTAGATGTGATATAACCGTTATTACTTTTTAAAACTTTTTTTATTTGTTCAACCTTCATATTATTCCCCTTACAAACGTACTACAATTTTATCATTTTGTTGTACGTTTGTAAATATTATTTCTAAAATTTGTTAAATTAAATATTTAATTACATATTTGCAATTTTGCTATAATTATTTTTTATAATATTTAGAAAAACAATCACAATTATATATTTTTTGCTTTATGTTAATTTGTTTTATTCTTTTTAATTGCTTTTGAGAACCTGCCTATAGTATAAGATATAAAAATAGACAAAGCTAAATTTATAGCATTGTCCATTCTTCATATATACCCTATTTAAATATTTTATAAATATTAGGCTAGGGGTTTCCTATTAAATTAATTATACTCAAAAATATAATATATGTCAAAACTTATATCAATTTCCTATGCCAGCTTTATACAAATTCTTTTTGTATAAATTAATCTCTTTTCTTCATACAAATAAAAAAATATATATTCTATGGATAAAAAATCTTATAATATTGGTTTACATTCTCATTATTTAATTTATTATTCTTTGTTGATTTATGTAGTTCTTTGTTGAATCAATTGTGCCAAAAATGTGCTAAAAACATCTATTGCATTTTTGTAACCTTTGTTGCTGTAAGGATAGAAGAAACTAAATTATGCCACTTACTGTGTCCTGACATATGAATTCCTCCTTTATTTTTGTTAGTGTTTAAGCTATTTACAGGCTTTTTACTAATATTTTTTATCTTTTACTTATATATGATAACACAACTTTTCCTCTTTGTGTAGCCTTTTTATGGATTTTTATTATTTTTGTATACTTTCTTTAATATATACATTTTATATTCTTTTCATAATTAAAACTAAAACCAGTATTTATTATTATGTCAATATTTATATTCTATTTTCAGTAAGTTGATTGTTTATCATATAATCTATCAATTGATTATATTTTCATCTTATCATTGATTTCCTTTATACTTATAGGAGTATAATCAACAACGTCACAAGACAGATATACATGGCTATTTTCATTAAATCTTTCATCAAGTGGTTTATCATGTATATGTCCAAAAATATTAATTTGATTTTCTTCTAATATTTCTGTTGGAGCATGTGTTAATATTTTTATTTCATTCAGTCTTTCGACTAAACTATTAATTAATCGCGAAATTAGATTATCTTTTGAGATAATCATTTCCTGTTGTTTTGTCAACATAATGTATATTCAGAGTATAATTAATTATTCAATCTAAATTCTTTTAAATCAGCTTAATATCAATTTGTTTGCATAATTTTTTATAATTCTATACAACATAATTGTCTATATATTTTGTCATCACCAATTCATAGATAATAGAATCCCTATCTTTTAAATCATAATTTTCAATAGATACTAAATACATATGTGGATATTTCGTTTTCCTAACTAATATATTATCGAAAGACTCTACCTCTTTATTTTTATCTGAAAGAATCTTTATCACTGGTGATTTAGGCTCTTTAGCTTCTATATTTTCTATA
>CATZDQ010000043.1 GCA_958417695.1 uncultured Clostridiaceae bacterium
TTATAACTGGGATAAAGTTGTGACGGCAGATGGTATGGAAGGCTATATTGCTAGTGGTAATGCCAATGAAACATATATAGAAGTAGTTAGCTCTGGCGGTAATTCTGGTGGTGGTTCAGAAGGTAAAAATGATGACTTTAAGATACAAGATACGCAGTTGATTACAGAACCAAATACAACAGTTGAGACAATTAAGGAGAAATATAGTGATAAAACCATTACGGTTAAAAAGCCAGATGGCACAGTAGTAACAACGGGAAATATAGGAACTGGTTATACTGTGACGATAGATAAAAATAACTATGCTGTAGTAAAAAAAGGTGATGCAACAGGTGATGCAGAAATCAATTCAGCAGATTTGTTAAAAATACAAAAACATTTATTGAAAGTAAAAGTAGAAAATGATGGTACAATTTTAGGAGCAATGGATGCAAATTCAGATGGAACCATTAATTCAGCAGATTTATTAAAAATACAAAAGTACTTATTAAAAGTATCTGAAATTAATATATAAGAGAGGTGTGTAAAATGAGAAAAGTAAATCAAAAAGTAGTGTCTATTTTCTTAATGTGTATCTTAGTTCTAATATCTATTACATGGAATGCACAAGTAGAAGCGGCAAGTGTGACAATGAATGCAAGTGCTACCACAGTAACTGTAGGAGATAAAGTTACAATTACAGTAAATGCGACAGCTGGCTCATGGAACTTAGCAATTAATGGTGGGGGTTTAACGGCACAAGATAGTTCTGGTTTAGTAGGACAAACCAATACGACATCTAATGCAAATGCTAGCAAGAGTTATGTATTTTCTACAAGCAAGGCAGGTACTTATACCATTACTTTAACAGGCGATATTACAGATTATGATACAGATACAAATACAAAGATTAATAAAACAGTTACCATAACTGTAAAGGAAAAAGAAACAACACCACCTGACAATAATAACAATGGAGGAAATAACAATAATTCCAATGGAAATAATAATAAACCTGTAGATGAAACACCTACTTTTACAAGTGTAAATGAAACGGTATATGCAACAGGTGATATTAATGTTAGAAAAAGTTATACTACCAGTAGTAGTATAGTAGGAACTCTTAAAAAAGGGGAAGCGGTTACTAGAACTGGTAAAGGTAGCAATGGTTGGAGTAAAGTAAGTTATAAAGGAACAACAGCTTACATTAGTTCTTCTCTATTAACAACAACAAAGCCAGAAGAGGAGAAAAAATCTTCTAATGCTGCTTTAAAAAGTTTAAAAGTAGACCAAGAAGGTTTGACTCCGGAATTTAGTAAAGATATTGAAAATTATGTGTTAAATGTACCTTCTACTGTAGAAAATTTAAAAGTTACGGCTGAACCAGAAGATGCAAAAGCAACGGTTAAGATTATTGGAAATGAAGGATTAAAAGAGGGAGATAATAAAGTTACCATTACAGTAACAGCAGAGGATGGTTCTATTAAGACTTATCTATTAACGGTTACAAAAGGTGTAGAAAATACACAAACTTTAGGATTACAATCTTTAACAATTAAGGGAGTAGATTTTACAGATGTCTTTAAACCAGACGTATATGAATATACAATTGAAGTTAAAGAAGATATTAGTAAATTAGAAATAGAAGCCGTAGCAAATGATGAAAATGCGACTGTAGAAATTACAGGAAATGAAGATTTAGAAGATGGCGAAAATGTTATTACCATTTTAGTAAAATCAGCAGATGGAGAAAATGTCGTTACTTATCAAATTACAGTTAATAAAACGAAACAAACAGAAGCTGTAGCAGAAACAACAAATAAAATAGATATTGTTCTAATTGTGGTGATTGTAGCTGCTGTATTGTTAGTTATTCTAATTATTGTTTTATTCATTAGACGCCGTAAACAAATGCAGATGGATGATGATGGTTATTATCCAGATGACGAAGAAGAAAATACTAATTGGACAACATCAAATTTTGAAGAAGATAACAAAAATGCTTATTTTGAAGATAATAAGATAAATCAGGATATATATAGGAATGATGATGATGACGATAATGATGATGATAGACCAAGACGTGGAAGAGGTAAACATTTTTAAAAAACAGTAAAATAAGGTTTCAGAGATTTTTCTTTGAAATCTTATTTTTTGTTCTTGAAAACATTGACAGAAAAAAAGAAACCTTATATAATAGAAAAGTGGATACGCTATTGTAGCTCAGTTGGTAGAGCAACAGATTCGTAACCTGTAGGTCGGCAGTTCGATTCTGCCCAATAGCTCCATTAAGTAAAATTGTCGCACTAGACGAAAACATTGATAAATCAACTGTAAAAGGTTGATTTTTTTATGCTTCAACTTTGAAAAAGAAAGGATGGTGTGATATGATTGCTATTATAAAGAAGAAAAACAAGATAAAAAGAGAATTGCTCTCTAAAATTGAATGGGTTGTAGTTTGAATGCTATAAAACTTGAACACAAAATGATATTTGAAGGTTGTTTAAGAATTATAGAACATACAAACTTGGCGTATGTAGACCCACATAGGGTAATTATTAAAGATAAACTATGATTATTCTTTAATGAAGGTGATTACTTTTATGTGGGAGATTTAAGGACTAAAATTCCTTTATCTCAATTAAAAGACTACATAGAAAGGCTACTTTAATTTTAGAGTTTTTTTGTGCCTTTCCGTTCAGTAAATGAAAGGAGAGTTTAATATTATGAAAGAAGAAAGAAAAATCGCAGGAATTTATATTAGAGTTAGTACAGAAGATTAAGTTCGTGAAGGATTTAGTTTGCTAGAGTAAAAAGAAAAACTACTACAACTTTGCAAATTCAAAGAATATGAAGTTTTTAAGGTATATGAAGATGCTGAAATATTAGCAAAAAATATTAAAAATAGACCAGCATTTCAAGAAATGTTAACAGATATGAAAGACAACAAAATCAATTATATTGTAGCCTATAAATTAGATAGGGTTACTCGTTCAGTTCGTGATTTAGAAGAACTAATAGCACAATTAGAATTACACAATACTTATTTGGTGTGTGATAAAGATGATGTAAATACCTCGACCGCTAATGGAAGATTTTTTACAAGAATGCTAACAGGATTATCACAATTAGAAATTGAAATAAAATTGAATAAAGAAAAACAAAAATTGATTCGATTAGTTGCTATAAAAAATAACAAAAGATTTTCAAAAACTAAAAAAGAAAATTATAAAATTGGTGCAGTAATAAGTGTTCAAAAATAAAAAAGTTAGAGGAAAAATTCAAACTAAATACAATTTTTGTACTCATATATATTTCCTAACAAGCACTGAATTTTTCCTCCCTAGTCAAAATTCAATCTATGGGACTAAGTCCCAAGACCTTTATAAAATAATGAAAGGATAGATAAAATGATATTAAAAAATAATAGTGAAGATGTTAAAGTTTTAGTAAAATATTTTGAAAGTTTAAGTATAGAATATAATTTAAAATTAAGTATAATTGTTATACAAAGTGATTTGATAAAATTAAAAATTGATAAAGAAAAGTTAGTTAATCTGTTAAAGAATTTCTTATGTGTTTTTGATAAAAACTATAATAAAAACGTAATGATTTCTTATAAAGATAATATGGATGTCTTTATATTAACAAAGGTAATGGAGATGAACGAAAAAGAAAAATTAAATTTTATATTTGAGATAATATATATTATCTATTATAATGTAAAAAATAAGATTTTTTTAGTTAAAATGGAATGAAAATTGATTGTATCAAAGTAGTTTGAGTTATTATAATAGAAAAGTCCCCTACACAAGAAGTGCAGGGGGAAAAGCTTTTAAAGTGCTGCCAATAATTCTTCATTTTCCTGAATGTGACAATGAATTGCTTCTAATATCTCGTTAGAAAATGATTCTTTAGTTTTCTGAATCCGGCTGTCATTCATTCCAACATTGCAGCTAACTTTAATATATCGATATATCCTTCCTGAAAAGATACTGCCCCCATTTTCTGTGCAATCAATAGTATCATATTTGGCTACCTTGATATATTCGGGCTCGGGACAGCCAGTATTCTGTGTTAATTGAGCGTAAATATTCCGATGAGTCATAACACCAGTATACCGGATTGCATAAACATGACCACCATTTTCGTCAGTGAGTTCCACCATTAAAAATACTTTTTTCATTTCCATTCCTCCTATTTGATGTGTTCTTCTACTGTATAAGCTAGAAGAATGTTTTCTAATATGTTTGATATATTTATTATACCAAATTTCTACCCAAAAAACAAATTTATGTAAAATCAAAGTTCTAAAATTTTTAATATTTTAATTACAAATATTAAATTATATGATATACTAGTTCTAACAATTGATGAGTTAATTATTTTTTTGAGCAAAATGTGGGAGGAACACTATAAAAAATAGGCGATTTTTTCGTAAATAACCTCCTAAAACGCTCTATTTCAAAACAACTTATGAACTGTAAAGGTTTGTAGGTTGTTTTTTTGTTTTCTTTCTAGGAAGGAGGATATTTTTTCTGCTTGAATTTAATTTATTACAAGAACTTGAACCAGATGCTGAAATATCAGAATTGTTTAAAGATTATACATATACAATATCTATTCAGACTATGAAAGTCAAATTTAACAAAGTGGAGGGAATTTTGCATTTAGTAAACTTCTTCTATAACTCTAGTAATACTACTGATGTTGTAAAATTAGCTTTGTTTTATATACGATATAGACTGAATAGTAACTTAATAGTATAAATTTTAAAATTAAAAATTGTAAAAACATTGACAATACAGAACAAATGTTTTAAAATATATAGAGATAAAAAAGGATGTGAAGCTATGGAAGAAAATAAATTAGCAATTCAAAATGAATTAACTAATGAAGAGATAAAAAATTTAATATATACAATAAGAGGAAAACAAGTTATGCTAGATAGTGATGTAGCAATGTTGTATAATTATGAAACTAAAAAAGTAAATCAGGCAGTTAAAAGAAATATAGATAGATTTCCTGAAAGATTTTGCTTTAAGTTAACAGAAGAAGAATTAGAAATTATGTGGTCACAAATTGTGACCACTTCAAAATTAGAAGATAATAAATACAGGAGCAAAAAATATTTACCATATGTTTTTACAGAACAAGGAATAGCTATGTTATCTGGAATATTGAAAAGTGAAGTTGCTGTACAAGTTAGTATTAAAATTATGGATGCTTTTGTAGAAATGAGAAAATTTATAAGTATAAATAAGAGTTTATTTGAAAAAGTCATTACTATTGAAAATAAAATGGATAAAAAATTCATTGAACAAGATAAGAAATTCGAGATAATATTTAATCAACTACAACGCGAGGAAAATATCAAACAGAGAATATTTTTTGATGGGCAAATATACGATGCATATAGTATCATTATAGATATTATAAAGAAAGCAAGTACCAAGATTTTGATTATAGATAATTATATTGATGACAGTATTTTGAAAATGTTGACTAAAAAGAAGAAAAATGTAGAAGTAGTTATTCTAACATCAGACAAAAGTAATATTGATAATTTAGATATTAAAAAATTTAATAAAGAATATCCTATTCTTAAGATTGCTAAAACAAATAAATTCCACGATAGGTTTATTATAATAGACAATAAAGAAATGTATCATTTAGGAGCTTCTATAAAGGATTTAGGCAAGAAATGTTTTGCAATCAATAAAATTGAAGATGTAGAAATTATAAGAAAAATTATTAATTTATAATACATAAAAGTCCATATTATGATTTAACTAGAATTATAGCATGGACTTTTTAGTATAATACTTATTGAATAATACTTTTGAAGTATTCATAATGATTTTTTTGTTGATTTTTTAGACAGAAGTGAAAAAGAAGAATTAGATGTGATGTGTTTAAGGAAAGAAAAAAGAGTCTACCATTTTGTGATAAACTCTATTAACCAATTAATATTATAAAAAAGTTATGTTATAGTTGCATAATAATTAAAAGCATCATCCATGGAAATCGTTATATTCTTTTTAAACACTTCTTCTTTATCTTTAATACCAGTTAGTTTTATTTGTGTATTATCATTTACATTAAAGTAAATGGTAGCATTGTCGTATAAGTCATAATTATTATTCAGATTTTTTACTTCACCTGTATGGCAATTCCAAAGGCTAATAGAACCGTTGATTACTTCAATATGGATGTAATCAATATTATCCATTTCGAACATAATAGGATATCCTGGTACACTTGATATAGTCATATTGTATTTTTTTAAAATTATTTTAACATTATCCCTTAATTCAGTTTGTTCTATTCTATTATCTTCTGACATGGTATAGGCATATACTTTCATAGTACCTATGTAATTTTTTGAATCAATTTGATTAGTATTCATAGAAATTCCTAAAAACAGAATGAATACCATACAAATTGGTACAACGGCATATTTTATGACTTTTTGTATTTTGACATTTTCTTTTCTTTTAAATTTAAAAAGTATCTGCTCTTTTAAATTATTACTATCAAATTCTTCCTCAAATACCTTTTTAAATACCTGTTTATTAGACATTCTAATTCCTCCTGTTCTTCATAATAGAATGAAGTTCTTTTAGTGTTCTATACAAATAATGCTTTACATTTGATTCGCTAATATTAAGCTCTTTTGAAATGTTTTTAATGGTCATATCCGTATAGTAATATAAATAGAAAATTTTAGAAATAATTACTTTTTTCTTTTTTAAATAATTCCAAATAAATTTTAAATCTTCCTTTTGGATAAATTCCTCTTGTAAATCTATATCATCTGGAATGCTGTCTAACAATTCGATTTCTTCTATTTTAGAAAATATAGATATTATTTTTGCCTTGTAATTAAATCTATAATATTCATTAACTTTATTTTTAGCAATACCAAGAATATATGCATTTCCTTTATCAAAAGTAGATTTTTTATCTAAAATTTTTAATAACTCTACATATACATTTTGTACGATATCTTTTACATCTTCTATATTAGAACAATTACATATAACGTATTTCAGAACTTGTTGATAAGATTCATTATATAGTTTATCAAATATATTCAAGGTCTCCTGTTCAATCATTTTTGCTCACCTCACTATTATAGTTGAAATTTCATAAAAAAAAGTTCCATTTATTATTCTGATTTTTTATTTTTGATAGCTTAGTTTCGAAAATAATTATATCATTTAATGCTAAAATAATCTGTAATTCCAATAAAAATTAATGATACCTTGATTTACTTACTAATGAAATATAATGTAGATAACTATGATAATGACTCTAACAAGTAAAATCATTGTTCAAATAAACTATGGATAAAGTACGATAATATATATAGTAGTACTAAAAAATAGGTAAAACATCGGTAAAAAAGAGAAAAGACAAAATAAAAAATGTCTAAAGGATATACACAATTTGGAAAATATATGTTATACTAATAACGTCTATAAGTAAAAAAGTTCTTATTTAGAGTACTTTTGCTATAGAACTATACAAAAAACGAGGAGAAAATATGAGTTTTTTTGATAAATTAAAAGCAGGATTAAGTAAAACTAAATCATCTTTTGATGATAAAATGAATAGTATTTTTAGTGGATTTCGTAAGGTAGATGAAGATTTACTAGAAGAATTAGAAGATGCCCTTATCATGTCAGATGTAGGCGTAGATACTTCTGTTAAAATAATTGGAAATTTAAGAGAGCGTATAAAGAAAGAGAAAATAGAAGAAGAAACGCAAGTAAAACAAGCATTAAAAGAAGAAATACAGACCATACTAGATAAAACAGATGTTAGTTTAAAACTAGAAACTAACCCTTCTATTATTTTGGTTGTAGGAGTTAATGGAGTAGGAAAAACGACTTCTATTGGAAAAATAGCTAATCGCTTACAAAAAGATGGAAAAAAAGTAGTGGTAGCAGCAGCAGATACTTTTAGAGCAGCGGCCGTAGAGCAATTAGAAATTTGGGCTAATAGAGCGGGTTGTGACATGGTTAAAAAAGAAGAAGGGACAGACCCTGCTTCTGTTGTCTATGATGCAATTGCTTTAACGAAACAAAAACAAGCAGATGTTTTAATTTGTGATACAGCGGGTAGACTACATAATAAGAAATATCTAATGGATGAATTAGTAAAAATAAAAAAAGTAATTGATAAAGAATTACCAGAGGCTTCTAAAGAAATCTTAATGGTATTAGATGCGACAACTGGACAAAATGCCATTTCTCAAGTAAAAGCTTTTAAAGAAACAGTCGATATAACCGGTCTTATTTTAACGAAACTAGATGGAACGGCTAAGGGAGGCGTGGTAATTGGCATTGTAGAAGAAAATGCAATTCCTATAAAATTTATTGGTGTAGGGGAACAAATTGATGATATGGAAATCTTTAATAGTCAAGATTTTGTAAATGCCCTAATGGACACATAAACCGAAAGAAAGGAGCTCTTAAATGAAAGAAAAAAAAGAAAATCAGCCATTAGAAAGTAAGAATATATCTCAAGAGACACTAGTATCAAACCAAAAAACAAATGAAGAGACAAAAGTGAAAACAGCAGACAAACCAAAAAAGAAAACTAGATTTTTTATTGTACTATTTTTTGCAATTATTGCCATTATCATTGCTTATATCTTATTTAGAGGTACCTATCTAGAAACATTAGAACTAGGTGAAAACTATATCCAATCCTTTTGGCAAAATGTGAGATATAAGAGCACCACTTTATTCATAAACTTTATTGTCATTTATGGTTTAGTATATATGACTAATAACAAAATTAAAAAAGGATTAAAAGCATTTTTCGAGCAAGAAAATAAACCTATGCCTAAGCTACTAAATAAATCTATAGCTTTTATTATGGCAACAGTAATTAGTGCGCTTACATCTGGATTTATCATGCAAAAAGCATTACTATGTTTTAATGCTTCTCAATTTGGAATAACAGACCCTATCTTTAATTTAGATATTGGTTATTTTATGTTCCAAAAACCATTTATAGAATTAGTGATTATGTACTTGATGGTAGCTACAGTGATTTTAACTATATACACGGTTGCTTATTATATAATTACCTTTAATATGTTCTTTGATGGTGTGGATAGAAAAACATTAAAAAATAGTCATTTAATAAAACAACTGACGAATGCCATTATGCTACTAGCTATTTTATTAGCCACTTATGTTTTCTTCCAATCTCAAAATATTGGAACAGATAAATTCTTAACTTTAAAAGAAGACACTAGCAGTTATGCACTATATGGTGCAGGATTTACAGATGTAACCATAAAATTATGGGGCTATCGATTACTATCTTTAGTCATCATCGTTTCTGTTTATTTTGGTATAAAAGCTTTTAAAGAAGGGAAAACAAAAAAGATAATTATATCAGTAGGCGTAGTACCAGCTTATTTAGTAGCTATGTTTTTGGTATTAGTGGTATTTCAGGCCATGTTTGTCAGTGGTAATGAATTAGATAAAGAAAAACAATATATTGCTGACAATATTAAATATACCAAAAATGCCTATGGTATTAATGCAGAAGAAGTATCTATAAATGAAGCAGAACCTATTACAACACAAGTCATTAATGGTAGTAGTGAAGTTATTAGCAATATTGCTCTTGTAAGCAGTGATATTGTCTTAAAAGACTTAAAAGGTAGTCAAACCGCCAAAGGATACTATTCTTATAGAAATAGTACAATAGGGGAGTATAATATCAATGGAAAGAAGAAATTAGTCTATCTTTCTCCAAGAGAGATTGTTAGTAGCAATGGAACATATAATAACAAAACGTATGAATATACACATGGCTATGGAGCCATTGTTACATCTGCAACTTCTACTAAAGAAAATGGTAATTTAGACCATTTGCAAAAAGGTTTTGAAAAAACAGATGAAGCCATTACCATAACGGAGCCACGTATCTACTTTGGTATGCAAACCAATGATACGGTAGTTACAAGTTGTAAAGATAAAAAAGAATTTGACTATCCTATCTTAGATTCTAGTCATGCAGAAAATGCAGAGAACAATTATACAGGAACAGCAGGTTTATCATTAAATTTTATAGATAGAATGATATTGGCTATAAAAGAGGGCGATTTAAAATTAGCTTTCTCTGGTAATGTAACCAATGAAAGTAAAATCATTACCAATCGAAACATCATTAAAAGAGCACAGACAGTTATGCCATATTTGACTTATGATGAAAATCCTTATCTAGTAGTCAATGATGAAGGACGATTAGTATGGGTATTAGATGCTTATACTACCTCTAATAGCTATCCATATGCACAAAAAACAGTTATCCAACAAACTCCTACTACAAAATTAGAGTTAAACTATATTCGAAATTCAGTGAAAGTATTAATCGATGCGTATGATGGAACGATTCAATTCTATATCACGGACAGAACAGACCCTATTGCTATGGCTTATCGTAACATCTACCCAGAATTGTTCGAGGACTTAGAAACTTCTATACCAGCAGATATTAGTGAACATTTAATTTATCCTGAATTTTTATATAACATTCAAGCAGAGATTGTAGCTAGATATCATAATGTACAACCAGACGTCTTGTATAGAGGAGATGATATCTGGGAAATAGCGACTCATAACACAGGAAAAGTACTTACGAAAACCGGAACAGAATTTACACCATATTATACGATGGTAAAAACCATTAACGAAGAAAAAGCAGAGTTAGGATTAGTAC
>CATZDQ010000044.1 GCA_958417695.1 uncultured Clostridiaceae bacterium
GTTGTATTATAGTTAGAAATGATATCAGACTGGCTATGTGCTTGATATTGTAAATTACATACGGTACATATACCGTCATTATCATGAGAACCACCAGTATGCTCTTGACTATCTTCTCTATAAAAATAAGGACAATCTGCATATGCACATCTATATAGAGGTGTATGAGTTGTGGAGGTTGTCTCATAGTTGAATAGAATATTAGATGGCCTATGTTGTTGATACGTAAAATGACATTCTATACATACACCTCCATTTTCATGGTATCCTCCAACATGCCTACTACTTTGTGTAGTAGAACAATTAGTGCAGACAAAACTATGCATATTGGAATCAGAATGAAAAGTTAAATCAGAACTATTACAATTTGGACACGAACTTATCCAAAAAGTACCTATTGCCGGTTTATTAAAAAATAATATAGTTATTAATAGAATAAGAAGTAATGATAACAATAGAAATATAATTATTTTTTTTCTTTTATTTTTTTCAAAAACTTTCATATAGAAACCCCTTTATTTTTCTTAGTCAATTAGTATACAAATAAAATAATAGATTTTACAGAAGAAAGAATAAGATTGTCATTATTTGTAATATTTTCTATAAGATATCTTATAAAAGAAAAAAGAGAAAGTCAAGTAAAACAGAAATTTTAGAAAAGGAAAACGTAGAAAACAAGTTTATAAGAAAATAGATAAATAAAAAGTACTAAAAATAATAGAGAAACTTAAAATGATAATAAATTATAAAATAGAATACAAAAGATGACATAAAACAAATTGAAAAGAAATAGAAACAAAAGGAAAATGAGATGAAATAAGAAAAATGGATAAAAAAGAAATAAGAAAAAAATTGCAATTAACCAAAAGGTAATGTATAATAAAAGTAGAGTAGAAATGATAAAAGAAAGAAGGAAAAAAGATGAAGCAGGCACATGGAATAACAATGATTAGTTTAGTAGTAACGATTATTATTTTAATAATATTAGCAGGGGTTACTTTAAATTTGACCGTTGGGGAAAATGGCCTTATTTCTCAAGCACAAAAAGCAAAGGAAAATATGGAAATAGCCAAAATAAAAGAAGAAGAACAAATGAATCAGTTATATGAACAAATGGAAACAGGGGAAAGTGGCTATTTACCAGATAAAGGGACAATAGAAGAATTACAAAATAAATTAGACACTTTAAAACAAGAATTCGAAAACTTCAAAAAACAAATTGCAGAAGCAATTACACAAGAAGGTGTAGAAATGAAGCAAACCGCATCTGCTACTGAAATGGCAGAAGGGATTCATAAAATAGCCACGCAACAATATGCAAAAGGATATCAAAAAGGAATGTATGGAAATAGTGGTATTCTAGCATATGAAAATAGTGGATTTAATCCAGTTAGTTATAGCTATACTTTAAAACCAAATAAAGAATATAGAGTAATTGCTCTAGTAAGTGGTATTTCTAGTAGTGTGCCAACACTTACAGCAGGTGGATGTGAAGTGAATTCTGTATCATCTTTATATGCCAATCATACAAATGGTAGTTTACCAAGTTATCTGTATATATGGAAGGTAAAGACACCAGCAAGTAGTGTAACTGCCCAAATAAGTGCCAGTGGTTCACAATGTACATTGCTTGTCAATTTTCTAGAAGGAACAAGTGATGGCGTTTTAGCTTATAAAAATAGTGGATTTAATCCAGGTAGCTTTAGCTATACTTTAAAAGCAAATAAAGAATATCAAATTATAGCGGGAGTAGGAGGAATTGCAAGTAGTTCGATATCTTTAGCAGCGGGAGATTGTGAAGTATTACCATTGTCATCTTTATATGCAAACCACACAAATGGAACATTACCTACCTATTTATATGTATGGAAAGTAAAAGCACCTCAGACAGATACTACTGTAAAAGTAAGTGCTAGCGGTTCACAATGTACCTTCTTTACTGATTTTTTTGAATATGAAAATATAGAAATAAAATAAGACTTAAAGAAACTGAGAATAAAAATATTCTCAGTTTTTTAGTTGAAAGCGTATATAAAACGATTTTATTCTTGGGAGTTATCTACTTCTTGTTTTTTGTGCATTCGTCTTCGTCTAGGGATAAAGTTTTCTACAAATTTATAGTCATCACGATTTTTAATATATAAGAATCCTATGATGGAAAAGACAACGGCACCTACAAAATTAACTAGTAAATCTTTCATAGTATCTTTAATACCAATATCTAAATAGCCCCCATCGATGACAGTGGTCAGTGGGTTACCATCTGCATCTTTACTATAAATAATCGTTTTATCAATATCTTTTAAAATCACGGGTATGTTTTTACCTTCTGGATGCAAAGTAACGGAAGAAATAGAAGTTACAATACGGTCTTTTTGCATATCTGTTTGAACAAAGGTATCTGCGCTAAACTCAAAGAATTCCCAAAGTACACCCACTGTCATAGAAAAACAAAAAGCAACAATGGCCACAAAAAGAGGAGACAAATGGATGTGTGTTTTTTCACTTCTATTTAAAATGTCAATTAAAGAAAAACCAATGGCTGCACATAAGAAACCATTTAAAGTATGTAAAATGGTATCCCAACTTTTAAAAATGCCATAGAAGTTTTGAATTTCTCCTAAAATTTCTGCAGAGAAGATAAACAACAAAATAATACTTTCTAGTACATTAGGAAGTGTAATTTTTAAAGTTTTATCCAGCCAATAAGGAATCATAAATAAAACTAAAGTGAGCAAACATAAAAATACATTATCCCAGTTTTGATGGAGTATTTGAAATATCATACAGACAATCACTAAAATTCTTAATACCATATAGACGATAAAAGAACTTTTTTTACTTTCGTGATAAAAGGCTTTCATTCGTTTTAACATAGGAAAATCCCTCCTTTTTTCTACTGTTATTATAAAGAAGAATGAACAAAATTACAAGTCGTTTATAAAGATATGGGAAAATTAAAAAAATACCTGCTAAAAGAAGTTGCAAAATAGTAAAAGAAAAGATAAAATAAGCATATAAAAAAGGAGGGATTTATTTGAAAATAGAAAAAGTAGAAGAATTAGAACAAATAGCAAAACAAATCAGAATAGAAATTATAAACCAAGTATATGCAGCACAATCAGGACATCCAGGAGGTTCCTTATCTTGTGCAGATATTTTAACAGTATTGTATTTCTACCAAATGAATATTCATGAAAAAGAACCATATGCACCATTAAGGGACCGTTTTGTATTATCTAAAGGGCATTGCTCACCAGCGTTATATGCAACACTAGCCAAAAGAGGATATTTTTCAGAAGAAATGCTAACTAGCTTTAGAAAAGTAGATTCTACATTACAAGGGCATCCAGATATGCATAAGGTGCCAGGGGTCGATATGACTACTGGTTCTTTAGGACAGGGGTTATCAGTAGCCAATGGTATGGCGTTAAACTCTAAATTAAACCATGATGGCTATCGCGTATATTGCTTACTAGGAGATGGGGAATTAGAAGAAGGTCAAGTTTGGGAAGCGGCCATGACAGCTAATAAATATCACTTGGACAATTTATGTGCAATTGTAGATTATAATCATTTACAAATTGATGGAAGCATAGAAGAAGTAAAAGGATTGGATAATTTAGAAGGTAAGTGGAGAAGTTTTGGTTTTCATACGATTGTTATAGATGGTCATGCTATACAACAAATTATAGATGCCTTAGAAACTGCACAAATGACAAAAGGTAAACCGACAGTTATCATTGCGAAAACTATTAAAGGAAAAGGGGTATCTTTTATGGAAAATCAAGCAAGTTGGCATGGAAAGGCTCCAAATGCAGAAGAATACCAAAAGGCGATAGAAGAATTCAATAAATAGTAGGGAAGAGAAGGTGAAAAAATGGATAAAAATAGACAAATTGCAATTAGACAAAGCTATGGAGAAGCTTTGGAAAAATTAGGTGAAGAAAATAAAGATATTGTGGTATTAGATGCGGATTTATCTTCTGCTACAAAGACAGATTTATTCGCAAAGAAATTCCCAGATAGATTTTTAGATATGGGAATTGCAGAACAAGATATGTTATCGACTGCTGCTGGACTTGCTACTTGTGGAAAAATACCATATGTTAGTACATTTGCTGTGTTTGCTTGTGGCAGAGCTTATGACCAAGTAAGAAATAGTATTGCTTATCCCAATTTAAATGTCAAGATTTGTGCAACACATGCAGGAATTACGGTGGGAGAAGATGGTGCAACGCATCAAATGTTAGAAGATATAGGCATGATGAGAGCATTACCCAATATGATAGTCATGAGTACTTCAGATGATAGACAAACCAAGTGGGCTATTGCAGAAATTTCTAAAATAAAAGGCCCTGTATATGTTAGATTAGCAAGAATTAAAAGACCTGCTATTTATGAAGAGTTACAAAAGTTTGAGATTGGAAAAGCAGTACAAATAGGAGAAGGAACCGATGCCACTATCCTAGCAACAGGTGTTACCGTAGCAGAAGCTTTAAAAGCAAAGGATATATTAGAAGCACAAGATATCCACATTCGTATATTAGATATACATACTATTAAGCCGATTGACAGGGAAGCTATTGTGAGATGTGCAAAAGAAACGAATAAACTGATAACAGTAGAAGACCATCAAATTACTGGAGGACTAGGCAGCTGTGTGTGTGAAGTCTTAGCAGAAGAGTATCCTTGTAAGGTAACTAGAATGGGTATAAAAGATGTTTTTGGTAAATCAGGTACAGCAGAAGAGTTAATGCATGACTTTCAGATAGATGCAGAGGCTATTGTAGAGGAAGTAAAAAGAGGATAACAAAATAAGAATTGTGAATTTTTTGTGAAATCTTGAAATAAAAGAAAGCAAGTGAAAAACAGATATAAAAGGAAAAAGAGCCAATTTTTATCTGTTTTTTTCTTTTAAAAAGTATTGCAAATAATTTGTTTTATTGTTATGATTAAGTAGAAAAGATAAAATTATAACTAAAAGCGTATAAAAAAGCAGAAAAAGCAAAAGAAATTAAGGAGCAAATCATGATAGAGTTTAGAAATGTTAATAAGACTTATGAGACAGGAACAGAAGCTGTACATAATGCCAACTTTAAAATAGAGAAAGGGGAATTTGCCTTTCTAGTAGGTGCTTCTGGTTCAGGTAAATCTACCTTAATTAAAATGATATTAAAAGAAGAAAATCCAACGTCTGGAAACATTATTATTAATGGAAAAGACACAACCTTCTTAAAACCAAAAAGGGTTCCTTTCTTAAGAAGAAGTATGGGAGTTGTATTCCAAGACTTTAGATTATTACCAGATAAAACAGTATATGACAATGTTGCCTTTGCTATGTATATTGTAAGAGCAACACCAAAACATATTAGAAGACAAGTACCTATGGTTCTTTCCTTAGTAGGACTAAGTGGAAAAGCTAAAATGTATCCAAATGAATTATCCGGAGGAGAACAACAAAGAGTAGCTTTAGCTAGAGCTTTAGTAAATAATCCTTCTATGTTAATTGCCGATGAACCAACAGGAAACTTAGACCCAGATACGTCCTGGGATATCATGACTCTTTTAAATGATATTAATATGAGAGGAACAACCGTCGTTATTGCAACACATGCCAAAGACATCGTAGACAAAATGAAGAAGAGAGTTATTCAACTAGAAAAAGGCGTTATAATAAGAGATGATAAAAAAGGTGGGTATAACAGTGAGATATAATGTATTAGGATATTTAGTAGGCGAAGGTTTTCGAAATGTATTTAAAAATAAAAAGTCAACAGGTGCTTCTCTTATGATTATGTGTGCTACGATGTTGATTTTTGGTCTTTTCTTTGTAATTGGTGAGAATGTCAATCACATGGTTAAAGAAGTAGAATCACAACAAGGTATGCAAGTGTTTTTAAATAAAGAAGTTACAGAGGCACAGATTACACAAGTAGGAGAGCAAATTAGAAAATTAGATAACGTAGGCAAAGTAGAATATGTATCTAAAGAAGATGCTTTAGATTCTTTAAAAGTAAGGTTTGGTGATAAAGGAGATTTACTAAATGGCTATTATGAAAAAAATCCATTAAAACCTTCTTATGTAGTAACTTTAACAGACCTAGAAAAAAGTGATGAAGTAAAGGCACAAATAGAAGGCTTAGAAAATGTTAGCAATATTGAAGTTAGAGACAAAACAATTGAGGCTTTAATTAATGTAGCAAATGGTATTCGTATTGTATCTGGCGTTATTCTAGTGTTATTAATTGTTATTTCTGTATTTATTATAGCGAATACCATTAAATTAACCGTACATGCCAGAAGAAAAGAAATTTCTATTATGAAATATGTAGGCGCTACAAATGGATTTATTAGATGGCCATTTATTGTAGAAGGTATGATTATAGGTATTATCTCTGCTCTAATTTCTATTTTGTTATTAGGATTGAGCTATAATTTTGCAACAGAAAAATTATTAACTTCTTCGATTACCAGTATGGTAGAATTTAGTTTATTGACTTTCTCAGATATTTTTGGTTTAGTAATGATGGTATATCTAGGATTAGGTATTGGTATTGGTATTCTAGGTAGTGTCATTTCTATGAGAAAATATCTAGAAGTATAAAAGCACTTTAAGAAAAAGTTTTTAAAGTACAAAACCTTTTAGGGAGGAAAGAAAAAATGAAAAAGAAGATACTATCGATTGCTGTTATTTTTGCTTTACTACAAGGACTACTGTATCCTGTTTTTGCAGCAACACAAAAAGAATTAGAACAACAAAAGAAAGATTTAGAAAATCAAAAGACACAAACACAAAATGAAAAAAATGAAGTAGATGAACAATTAGATGAGCAATTAAAAGAAATTGCTAATTTAGATAGTGCCATTACAAGTAGTGAAAATGAAATTAACAATTTAAATGCACAAATTGAAAGTTTAGAGACTTCTATCCAAGATAAACAAAAAGAAATTGAAGCAAAACAAAAAGAATATGAAGAAAATGAAGATTTGCTAGACCAAAGACTAGTCGTTATGTATGAGACTGGAGAAACTTCCTTTTTAGACTTATTATTTAGTTCTAGTAATCTAGTAGATTTCTTATCTAATTATTATTCTCTTTCACAACTAGCACAGTGTGATATGGAATTATTAGAAAGTATTGAAAATGATAAAAAAGAAATCGAACAGGCAAAGGCTGACTTAGAAAAACAAAAAAGTGATATCGTGAATCTAAAATCACAAAAACAAATAAAAGCAGCACAATTAAAGAATCAAAAAGAAGAAAGACAAACGAAAGCAAGCAAGCTTTCTGATTCACAAAAACAATTACAAAGTGAAATTGATAGCTATAATTCTAAGATAAAAGAAGTAGAAGATGCTGTAGCAGCTGCTATTGCAAAAGCCATGAGAGAAGAAGAGGAAAGAAGAAAACAAGAAGCACAAAATGGTGGCTCTACTCCTTCAACAGGTGGAAATGGAAGTAGCTTTGATGGCACATTTGCATGGCCATTAGACTATTCTCCAAGAAGAGTAACTTCTAAAATGTATTATAGAACTTATAATGGAGTTACTAGATGGCATAAAGGAATTGATATTGGAACTAATGCAGAAACTGGAAAAAGAGTTATTGCAGCAGCTTCAGGAACCGTTATTTATAGAGCTTATCAATCTGGAACATCTGCCAGTCCAGGATATGGAAATTATGTCATTATCTATCATGGAAATGGATTTGCGACTTTATATGCCCATATGAATTCAGCAGCTGTTTCTGTAGGACAACATGTTTCTCAAGGACAAACCGTAGGCTATTCAGGAAATACAGGTGGCGTAGCACCACATTTACATTTTGAAATTAGAAAAGCAAGTTCTGTAGGCAACTTCTTTGGAAGTAATAACTGGTTAGACCCATTAGACTATCTACCAGGTGGCTATACGATTGCTTAAAGATAAAAGAAAGAGAGGTAAGTATGAAATGAAGCAAAAAATAGTAGCAATTAGTATAATATTAGGATTAACAGCATACTTATGCTCTTTTTCCATTGTACAGGCAGAAACTTTAGATGAACAAAAAGCAAACCTTCAAAATCAGATACAAGAAAGCACGAATCAATTAGAATATGTACAAGAAGAACTTTCTAGTGGCGTGGTAAAAATACAAGAATTAGATGACAAAATACGAACCGCCCAGCAAGAAATTAGCAATTTTGAAAATCAATTAAAAGAACTACAAACGAAAGTAGAAGAGACAACAAATCATTTAACACATTTACAACAAGACTATGATGAAAATGAAAAGTTATTAGAAGAACGTTTGGTAGTATTATATGAAAGTGGAGAAACGACTTATTTAGATATACTATTAAAATCAGCTAGTTTAACGGAGTTTTTATCTAACTACTATACAATACAACAGGTTGTAGAAACAGATACAGAATTGTTAGAAAGTATTTCCAAGCAAAAAGCGGAAGTAGAAATTACAAAGAATCAATTAGAAGAACAAAAATCAAATTTGAAACTATTAAAAGCTAAAAAAGAACAAACCTATATTGTCATGCAAAACAACAAGACCATTCAAGAAAATTATATGAATCAACTTTCAGATAATGAAAAAGAACTACAGAAAAAAATAGAAGAATATAAAGCAGAAGAACAACGTGTCGAAAATTTAATTCAACTGGCAGCAGGACAAGGTTATGAAGGAGAATATACAGGAGGCGTTATGGCGTGGCCAATTGCTAAAAGTGGAACGTATATTACTTCTCCATTTGGTTATAGAGAGCATCCAATACAAGGTGTCATAAAACTACATTCTGGTATTGATATAGGAAATGCAGGTTTTGGAGCACCTGTTATAGCTGCAGCAGATGGGATTGTTACATTAGCTAGTTATAATGGAGGGTATGGCAATTGTGTTATGATTAATCATGGAAATGGTATTTCCACTTTATATGGACATGGACAAAAGATTTTAACGACAGTAGGTACGCAGGTCAAAAAAGGTGATTTAATCTTGGAAGTAGGATCTACAGGAAATTCAACAGGACCACATTTACATTTTGAAGTAAGAGTCAATGGAAAAGCGGTTAATCCAATACCATATTTACAAGAATAAGCAAAAAAGTAGAAGTTGGAAATAAAGGGTAGAAAAAAATGAAGCAAAACAACATCCTTTACTTTTCTAACTTCTAAATTTTTGATAAAAAGTATATACTATACAATAAACAAATAAGGGAGGAAAAAAATTGAATTCAGAAAAAGCACAAAAAATATATAAGCTAGTTATGTTAGTGGTATTAACAGCAGTTATTACCTTTATGATTACTTCTTTAGTCATGTATAATGTGGTAGGAAAGAATAGCATTAAATATGTGACGGTATCAGGAGATAGTTCTTCTTTAGCTAAAACATTTACCTATTTAAAGAATTTTATAGAAAAGAATTACATAGGAGATTTAGATGAACAAAAAATGTTACAAGAAGCCATTAAGGGATATGTAAAAGGTTTAGGAGATGAATATTCGGAGTATATTACTTCTGACGAAATGAAAGGTTTTATGGAAGATACGAATGGAAGATATGTAGGCATTGGAATTTATATCGCCAATAATACACAAACAAACCAAATTTTAGTATTAATGCCAATGGAAGGGTCACCTGCACAAGAAGCAGGAATACAATCTGGAGATATCATTGTAAAAATAAATGGTGAAGAATATAAGGGAGACCAACTAACAGAAGCATCTAATAAGATGAAAGGTGAAGAAGGTTCAAAAGTAAAATTAGAAATATTAAGAGAAGATAAGACTATAGAAATTGAAGTAGAGAGAAAAAATATAAAAGTCAACCATATAGAATCAGAGATGCTATCAAATCAAATTGGTTATCTTCAATTATCTACCTTTGATGATGGAACAGCAGAAGAATTTAAAGCAAAATATGAAGAACTACAAAAACAAGGTGCAAAATCACTAATTATTGATTTAAGAAATAATGGTGGTGGTATAGTGAAGGAAGCCACAGACATTGCAGATATGATGATTGAAAAAGGAAAAACTTTATTAATTACTTCTAGTAAAAATGAAGAAGAAGAAATTACAAAAGCACAGAAAGATAGAAGTATTACCATCCCAGTTGTAGTTTTAGTCAATAAAAATTCTGCTAGTGCTTCTGAAATATTAGCAGCAGCTCTAAAGGAAAGTGATAATGCAAAAATTGTAGGAGAAAAAACTTATGGGAAAGGTGTTATTCAAACGATATATACCCTTTCTGATGGCAGTGGCTTAAAGCTAACTACGAACGAGTACTTTACACCAAATCATAATGTAATCAATAAAATAGGAATTACGCCAGATATAGAAGTTAGCCTACCAGAGGGAAAAACTATGTATACAGTAGAACAAGATGAAGATACACAATTACAAAAAGCAATAGAAATATTAAAATAATTGCCAAGAGGGACGTTCCTTCTTGGCAATTTCCTTTTTAAAGAAAAAATTATAAAAATAATGTAAAAAATTTAAAATAACTATTGACAATTATTCTAAAGTTTAGTATACTTAATCTCGTCGAAAGGAAACGGTCGCTTAGCTCAGCTGGGAGAGCATCTGCCTTACAAGCAGGGGGTCATAGGTTCGAGCCCTATAGCG
>CATZDQ010000045.1 GCA_958417695.1 uncultured Clostridiaceae bacterium
TTGTGGATACTCATAATTCGTATAACATCTTCATTTTCCCCTATGATTTTAGCAGCAGACATGTCTTTATTACTAGTTCTGACTTTCTCCATAAAGTTAATAAATTGAAATAGCCCTTTAAAGTTAGCCGTTTCATATTGTTTGGCTTTTTCAAATAACATTTTTAAATTTGCTTGTCTTAAGGCTCCATTTGGCATAAGACCTACATAATGGTAATAGTTCGTATCTAAATAGATTTGCCAAATAAGTTCATCTAATGATTTTTCTTGTTCTTCTTGTTTCCATTTTTCTAACCACGTTAACATCCTATCTATTTTTTCTCTTAGTGTTTTTTTAGCAGATATTCTAGCCTTTAATATAGCATAATAAAAATACGATGTTGGGTCTGCTAGACGAATTTCTACTAAATCATTATCTGTAAAGTTTCCAATTGGTGAACGAAGCACCGTTACTAGGGGTATATCTTGTAATGGATTATCCATGATTTTTAAGATGGATAATATGTTTTGAATTTCTGTGGATTCTAAATATTGTGCGGAAGTATCACTAAATACTGGCATATTTTGTTGTGATAATTCTTTTTCATAAATTGGTGCTGCATGGGAGGTTGCTCGTAATAATATAACGATATCTTTATAGGTAATTTTTCTATATTGATTTTGTTTTTTATCCCATACAAGATATCCCTTTTCTATTAGTTCTTTGATTTTTTGACTGACATATTTAGCTTCTAATACGGTATTTTCTATTATGTTTTTATCGTCTGCCTCTTCCTCTTCTTCTCCTTCTTCTATTTCTTGTGTTTTGCCTAAGTCTATGACATCTATTTCTATCTTTCTAGTATGAGTTTCCATTTCTTCTAGTGATTCATAGTTTGCTCCTAAGTTTAAGTATTCTTCTTGTGTATAATCCATATCTCCTAATTTTTTACTCATGATTTCTGAGAAGATAAAGTTTGTAAAGGTTAGGATAGTTTCTCTACTTCTAAAGTTTTTAAATAACTGTATTTTTCTACCGGTTTGACTTAGTTTATTTTCAATATTTTGATAATTTTGGTATTTTTCCAAAAATAATTCTGGTCTTGCTTGTCTAAATTTGTAAATACTTTGCTTGACGTCGCCTACCATAAATAGATTATTACCTTTTGCTATACTATTTAAAATGTATTCTTGTACCATATTACTATCTTGATATTCGTCAATAGCTATTTCTTCATATTTTTCTTGCTGTTTTAAGGCTACTTGTGTTTGTACAAATTCACCATTTTCATCTTCTTTTAACAAAATCTTTAAAGCGAAATGTTCAATATCATGGAAGTCTATGATATTTTTTTCTTTCTTTCTACCTTGAAAAGCTTGTGTAAAGGCTAAGATGACTTCTTGCAAGCTAACTAGTGTTGGATATATATTTTGCAAGTCCTCTCTTGCTTGTTTTGAATCATAGGTTAACACTTTTTTTACTTCTTTGCTGATATTTTTTTTGACAGTATCTCTTACTTGTTTTGCCTCTTCTTTATACAAATTGGTTACTTTTTTATCTACTGGCCATTTATCAAATTGTAGGTTATTTGCTAAAGTATATACCTTGTCCCATGTATCTTGTTTTCCTTTTGTTATTTGATTTTGTATAGTTTCTAATTTTTCTATATCACTTTCAATAACTTGTGCATATTTTTCTAGTTCTATTAGTTGGTCTAATTTTCTTTTTACATTTTTTAACATATAGGTATTTTGTAAAATGACTTCTGATAAATCTTGTAATAAAATTTTTCCCCATATAGTACTTGCAAAATCTTCATCTTGTATTTGCTCTTCATTAAACATTTCTACTTTTTCTTGTAACCATTTTTCTGGAAAAGGCATACTTTGCATATACGTATATATGGTTAATATCAATTCTTTTAGTGGTTCATCTCCTCGATAAGTGGCGTACGTATTTAGTAGTTCTATAAAAGATTCTCTATTTTGTGTATATTGTTCTTCAAATACTTCTTCTAAGACTTCTTGTTTTAACAGTTCTATTTCTGCCGTATCGCCTATTCGAAAGTTTGCAGAAGTGTCAATCTCATAAAAATAGTTTCGTATAATTTCTAGACAAAAAGCATGAATGGTACAAATACTTGCTTTATTTAATAAGGTAATTTGTCTTTGTAAATGTAAATCATCTGGATATTCTTCTATCTTTTTGTAAATGGCATCTAGAATTCTTTCTCTCATTTCTGAAGCTGCTGCATTGGTGAAAGTAACGACTAACATTTTGTCTATGTCCATTTTTTCATCTAGGACTTTATGAATAATACGCTCTACTAAGACAGCCGTTTTTCCGCTTCCCGCAGCTGCAGCTACTAATAAGTTACTTCCTTTTTCTTCGATTGCTTGTTTTTGTTCTTTTGTCCATGTTACTTGTGCCATGTATTTTTCCTTTCTTTTGTCTTTTCTTTTATTCTATACTACTCATACTATTTTTTCAACGATTTCTTTGAAAAAGGTATCATAGAATATATAAATTATTAGAATAATAGAAGAATAAAGGGCAAATTAAAAAGAATGAGCTCTGTACGAAACAGAGTTCATTCCCAATTTACCTAGTACCTATCCAAAAACATCCCATTTTTTTGGCAGTGCCTTCTAGTAAATGTTTTTTCTAACCTTTTTTCAGTTAATTTTTTCTTGTATTTTACAATCAGAAATATCTGGCTTTCTAATATCCTCATCGGTTACATAATCAAATATATAATTATAGTCTGTCACAATTCCTCCATTGATTTCCCTGATAATTAGTCCAGTTTCTTTATCTACCCACATTTTCCATCCATGTGCAGATTCTATTAAATAACAATTTTTACTCAAACATTCTTCCTCTGTAATTCTAGCTGTTATTGCTAATTGTAGCTTTGCCCAAAAATCCATGCCATAGGTTGCGTATGCATTTATTCCAATCAATCCACCAACCATATCTTGATTTAAAATAGCTATTTTATTTTCTCCAGATTGTATTTTTCCAATCCTTTCTTCTCCATTTTTGTATATGGTAATTTTTTTATTTTCTTCTATATTCATTCCATAGAATTCTGTTATTGTTAAATATTTTGAGTTCTTATTATACGATTTTCTAATAGTTACACTATCTCCTTGTAAGGTATGTAACTCAGCATAATAATTCTTATAGTTTAAAGTATTCTTAGATATCTCTTCTAAATTGGATAAAATAAAAAATTTTCTTAATACAAACAATACAACGATAATTAGAATAATTCCTACTATTATCAAAACATTCTTCCATAATTTTGTCTTTTTCATTTTCAATCTCCTTTTTTTTCCAATTATATATCTACTTTTTTCTTTTTGCAATATAAATTTTATTATAAAAAGTGTTACTGGACAAATATTATTCACTTCTTATATTATCTTATTTATTAAGTACTTCAGATTTCATGTTATAAAAAGGAAAACTAAAAATAGACTGCTGGATTTTTAATAAATGATTTCTTTTTCAAATTTTTGTAATTCTTATAAATACTTATTTTTTAATTTGAATGCCTATAAACTTTATTACATTTTTTGTAAAATATGTATTTTTTTCCATTCTCTAGAGATGACGGCTGGATTGGAATTTGGTTATACTGATTTATTTACAAATTTTTATATAGCTTAACATAATGTTAGCATACTTTACACTCAGTTTAATTACTTTGTACAAATTTTATTATCATTTTATTCATTTTTGAATTTTTCATAATTTTAATCTTAATATTAACTATTCTTTAATTATTTAATCATAATACATAAATTATTATTATAATTTATGTATTTGATTTTCTTAATTTTCCATCTTGTATTTTTCTCATTTTTTTATAAAAATTGGACACACTAATAGAAACTAATTTAGAAAGGAGTTTTTTAATCATGGATGAAAATATTAATTTAACTATATTAAATGAAATCAGTAAAGCGGCTAAAATGGGAATGGAATCTATCTCTTATGTAACAGATAAGATTGGTGATGAGACAATGAAGGAAAATTTAAGCTGTCAATATGCAGGTTATGGAGAAATTGTGGAAAAAGTAAACAAAGAATTTGATACCTATGGAGAAATACCAGATGAAGCGCCTGTTAAAGATAAAATGATGAGTTGGATGGGTGTACAAATGAATACTATGACAGATAAAAGTAATTCTCATATTGCTGAAATATTAATTCAAGGAAACACTATGGGTGTCATTGAGTCTCGTAAACTCATTAATCACAATCCTCATGCTGAAAAGAATGTGAAAGATATTCTAAATGAATTTGTTACTTTCCAAGAAAATAACATTAATAAAATGAAAGAGTTTTTATAGGTTATTGAAAAAACAGAAGAATCAAAAAATTCTTCTGTTTTTTACTAGACTAATAAGAAACTGTATAGGATACAATTTGTCCTGCATTCATACCACAGCCTAAAGTATAAGAATCAATACTAGCTCCTGCTGTTTTTCCACATACTAATACATTTTCTCTTGTTGTATAGGTATGTGAATCTTCTATTTTTGTACCAGAGGTTTTTAATTCTTTACCATGTGTACTACAATACATGCGCATATATTCTGTTGTTCCTGCTCCACAGCTACTATGCGTATAAGTAGAAATATCTGCACGAACACCATGCCATCCTCCACAACTTGGGCAATCTACTTTTATTGCTAACAGTTCACCATAATTTGAATCATATGTTAAAGTTCGTCTTGAAGTGCTTACTCTACAGGTTTTAGTTACATTTTGCATTTGATAACAATTATTGGTATGTTGATGATAAACTGGTGTAGTATAACAACCTCCTCCACTAGTACTTCCTGTATGTGCATGTTTATTAATTGTCATGGTAATGGCTTTAGATATTGTTTCTCTAGCATTTCCTGCTTTATCTACTGTCAAGACATGTAAATAATATTTTCCATTTGTTGAAATAGGAATGGTTAACTTTTGTCCATTGCTTGTAAATGTTCCTCCTGTATAACTTGCACTATTGGTTCCTATCGCTCCTCCATTAGTATTAAATACCCATTTTGCTTTACTAATCTCTATATTACTTTCATTATCTTTGTGAGTTACTGTAACGTAAACTTTTGGATTAGATGTTACTGTTCCCGCACCAGATAAGCTTAAAGTGGCTGCTTGTGGAATTGTCTTGTCAATATTGGTTACATTACCAGTTGCATAGGAGCCTATTTGTCCTGTACTATCTTTTATTCTTGCATAAATTGGTCCATTGGCTGTCATAGTAACTCCTGCAGAAGGGTAATCTTTCCATGTAGTAGCATCTGTACTATATTGAATTGTATAACCACTAACTGTCGTGGCAATTTTTACGACTACATTTCCATTTGTCCAGGTACTTGGTGTATATGTAAAGGTAGTATTGCTTGTGTTTAAATCTGGTACTTTCTGAGTCTGGTTCGTAACGCTGCCTGTTATTTTCTCATTGCCAGCATTATCTACTGCTTTCATTTTAAAGGTATATGTTTGAGATTGTTTTAAATTATTGAAAGTATAACTGGTACCTGTCTGCCCTGCACTTGGTTCCCAAGTTGCTCCATTATCTTTGCTAAAGTAATATTTAGCTATACCACTACTTCCATTTGTATTCGTTTTTGCTTGGTCTGTCGTACTTCCTGTTAATGTTGCACTATTGGTTTTGGTTGTTACACTTGGATTAAATCCATTAGGAGCTAATTTATCAATATTGGCTATATTACCTGTTACGTAATCACCAATTTGATTCGTACTATCTTTGATTCGTGCATAAATGGTTCCATTTGTTCCTACCTGAAAGCCAGAATTTGGATAGTCTACCCAGTTACTTCCATCTACACTATATTGTATCGTATAACCACTCATCGTGGTAGCAATTTTTACGACTACATTTCCATTTGTCCAAGTACTTGGTGTATAACTAAAATTCGTATTGCTGGTGTCTAAACCGGGAACGTTTTGCGTATCTTTAGTGATACTAGCTGTTATTTTTTCATTACCAGCCTTATCTACGGCTTTCATTTTAAAATGATAAGTTTTTGATTGTGTTAAATTATAGAAAGTATAACTGGTACTTGATTGCCCTGTGTTTGGTTCCCAAGTTGCTCCATCATCTTTACTAAAATAGTATTTTGCTACACCACTACTTCCATTTTCGTTAGTTTTAGCTTGGTCTGTTGTTTCACCTGTTACGGTAGCTGTATTTGTAGTCGTGGTTACCTGTGCTGAGAAATTATTCGGTGGTAATTTATCTATATTGGCTACATTGCCTGTAGCATAATTTCCTACTTGTCCTGTACTGTCTTTTACTCTAGCATAGATGGTACCATTTTGTGTCATTGTAACACCTATGGCTGGGTAATTTGTCCAAGTACTCCCATTAGTACTATATTCTAATGTATAATCTATTACAGAGGTAGTTATTTTCACCACTACATTTTCATTTGTCCATGTACTTGGTGTATAACTAAAGGTAGTATTACTTGTTATTAAATCGGGTATCTCTTCTGGTTTCTTTTTTACAATTGTGCTTGTTTTTGCATTTCCAGCTTTATCAGCCGCTTTTACAACAAAGGTATATTCTTTGGCTTGTGTTAAATTCTTAAACACATATTGATGACTTATTTGTCCATTATTTGGTTCCCAAGTTGTTCCATTATCTTTACTAAAGTAATATTTGGCAATACCGCTACTTCCATCTGTATCCGTTTTTGCCTGGTCTGTTGTATTAGCTATTATAGTGGCACTGCTACTTGTCATATTTGTCTGTGGTGTAAAAGCATTTGGTGGTAATTTATCAATATTTAGAATATTGGTGGTTGCATATCCACCAGCTTCTGATTTATCGTTGGCAAGTATTGCATAAATCGTTCCATTATTTTTTACTTCTATTTCCTGTGTATATTCTTTCCATGTAACAGCATCTAAACTATATTGTAAATGATACCCCGTAATTCTAGATACCATCTTTACTTTTACTGCTTGATTTGTCCAATCACTTGGTATCATTGTAAAGGTAATATCACTTTGCTGTAAATCTGGTGGAATCGTATCTCCTTGTTTTCCTATATAATCTGTCCCGCCAGGGGTTACAATATATACATACTCTTCTGGTGTAATGACTTGTACGGTTGTTTCATCTCTTCTGATAACTTGTGAAGTTTTAAATTGTTCTTTTTCTTTTATTTTTTCTTCATAAGCATCCATCATTTCTTTTAAAGAAATATGTTCTAAATTTCTTTTTACTTCTAATTCGGGTCTAATAATTTCTATGTGCTCTGCATAGGCTTGAATTTGTGTTTCTTCCTTAGCAATTCTAGATTTTTCTAATAATCCATTTTCACCCATAACTAAACTTAATGTTACTCCTGCTAGGATTATAATGGTAATTATAGAAATAACTAATACCATCAAGGTAATCGCTTTATTTGATTTTGGAGAAAAGCTTTTTTGACTTGCAATTTTCATATTTTCCTTCCTCCTCTATTTTCTATTCATCTCAAAGTCATAAGCATTTGCATAATCAAAAGTAGCACTAATACTTAATTGTGTACTTTCTCCTGGCTGTAATTCTTTTACAAAACCTCCTACAGTAACTATTTCATTTTCAGATTTATCTATCATTTTAATTATAATAGGATATCCACCTTTTACAGAATCACTGGTATTGGTAATAGTTCCTAATAATAAGGATACACTATCTTTTTCAGTTAATTGAAAATTCGTAATTTCCATTCCCTCGAAATTCTTTGTTTCTGCCAATTTTGTACTATTGTTTAATTTTGTACCATCTTCTAAGACATTTACAAATTCTTCTTTTGTAGTATCTACGACTTCTCCTCCTGTTTGTACCTCATTTTTTTGCATAACAAACCATATTGTAATGGCAAATATAGCTACTATTATTAATATAATCGTAACAATAATGGCTTTTCTTTCTTTTGTTTTTTTCATTAAATTTCCTCCTTAAAAAGTATTCAAATTAGGTAATATACGTAAACATTCTAATTTCATTAGACACTTTTCTACCTATTTTTAATGATTTTACTATATATCATTTTTTATTTATCCTTTTTTATGTATATTAGTTGTTAGTTATTGTTTTTCTTTTCAACACTTTTTTAATTTAGAAATTGCATAAAAATACCCTCAACATAGTTGAGAGTATTTTTACTATTTATTTCTATTTAATATATATAGCCGGGTCTAAATATTCACTATCTTTTAAAATCTCAAAATGTAAATGTGGTTCATCTGCAATTTCAAAAGTAGCTGTGTTTCCAACAGTACCTATTGTTTGACCTTGTTTTACGCTTTCTTTTTCTTTTACAAATTCTGCTGTTAATAAGTTAGAATATACACTACAATAGCCATTAGTATGTTCTATCACTACTGTAATACCATATCTAGGGTCATTTTTAATAGATTTTATTGTTCCATCTGCTGAAGCTTTTACGACAGTTGTTTTATCTGCTTTAATATCCATACCGGTATGTGTAACCCACTCTTTTAGAGTATTGGAGTATAATAATTTGTCTTTAGCAAATTCTTTTACTACTTCTCCTTCCACTGGTTTTATAAAAGTAGGGTCTTTTACAGGTTCTGTTTTAGTTGTATGAGGTTCTACTACATTGGCTATTGTATTGCTTTGTGTGTTGTTTATAACGGTATTCGTATTTGTGTTCTCTTTTTGCATGTTACTTGTATTAATAGCAATTTTAGTAGTATTCTCCTTGGTTGTATTTCCTTGTGTTTGTACTTCATTGACTGTTTTACCGATAGAAGTACTTGCTTGTGAAGTTTGTGTATTAGCCGTTGCCAAATCTGTAATTTTGCTACCGCCCATATCCCCTGTTTGCTCAGATGGATTTAACATATTGCTATAAATAAAGAAAGTAATTACAAAAGCGAGAATCGCTACTAATAGTACACCTCCTGCAATATACAACATTTTTTTAGTTTCTTCGTCTTCATGAAATATGTTTCTATTTTGTCGTTTCATAAATTGTCCTCCTTAACTTTTTCTTTAGTTAAAGTATTTCCGCTTTTGTCAGTTTTATACAAAAATTCCTTTTTCTTTAAAAATATATTTTATATATCTACAATCTCTACTCCTGTATAAAAATGTTTAATAATCTCTTCATAATTACTTCCTTGTTTTGCCATACTATCAGCACCTGTTTGACTCATTCCTACCCCATGTCCATAACCAACTACTTTAAATGTTATATTATCTGCTTCTATAGCTACTGTAAAGTTTGCTGAACGCAAGTTTAAAAGGGTTCTTACTTCTACTCCAGAAAGTTGTAAGTTTCCAATTTGTATGGTTTTTACTCTATCACCATCTGTGTATTCTAGTACCTTAATACAATCTTGTGCCGAAAAATCAATAGAAAAATCACTATGCTTGGCTTTTATTTTATTTATAAAATCTTGCTTACTAAAGGTTGCTTCTGAACTATATTGGCTATAGGTTTCTTCACCCGCTGTTGCTACAGCTTGTAAATATGGATAACCGCTACCACCCCATACATTTAAAGTCGTTTCTGTTTTTCCACCACTGTTAGAATGGAAAAAAGCATTAATTGGTTTTCCTTCATAAATAATCATTTTTCCTTGTGTACTATTTACTGCTTGCACAATTTTTTCCCAATTACTCTGTCTAGAGGATTCCTCCCATTTTGCTAAACGGTCATCTTTAGAAATCCATGCTTGACAACATGCTGAATTATCACAAATATCGGCTCCTTTATGTTTTGCTCCGCTATTTTGTATTTTATAAATGGTATAAGTTCTAGCAACCACTGCCTGCGCTTTTAAAGCTTCTTCTTCAAAAGAAGCTGGCATTTCACTAGAAACTACTCCATATAAATAGTCATCTAACTTTACTTCTTCTATCGTATTGGTTTTGGTATGTAACAATTTTATCGTTGCATATTGTTTATAATCATAGCTACTTTGTGTCTTATCTCTGTCTTCTGGTGAACTTTTCTGTTCTTCTGGTTTATTTTCTGCTATGGCACCTACACTTTTATCTTGAAATGTTTTTGTAAAAAAAATAGGAATACAAAAACATAATAAAATAAACAGTAGCGCATATCGAAATGGCTTTTTCGTTTTTGTTCCCCCCTTTTTACATAGCTAATTTTACTTTCATAGAGTTTAATATTTTCTTTTCAATTCTAGATACTTGTACTTGACTAATGCCTAAAATTTTAGCTACTTCCATCTGTGTTTTATTTTTATAGTAGCGAAGCATAATAATTTCTTTTTCACGTTGCTCTAAACTTTCTACTAATTCTTTTAAAGATAATTTGTTTACAATTTGCTCAGATTCATCCACATCACTACTCAATTTATCTATAAAACTAATACCGCCTTCTTCATCACTATACATTTGTTCATAGATAGAAACCGTTGGATTTAAGGAATCTAAAGCAACGGCTACTTCTTCCTTTGGTATTTTTAATTCTGCAGCAATTTCACAAATACCAATTTCTTCGCCATTTTCTCGTACATGCCTTGCTTGTATGTCTCTAATCTTAAAGGCGAGTTCCTT
>CATZDQ010000046.1 GCA_958417695.1 uncultured Clostridiaceae bacterium
ATATAGAAGATATAAAGAAAAATCTACTAGAACTACCAGAGAGTAGAAAACAAAGATATATGACAGAACATGGCTTGTCAGAAAAAGATAGTAACCTATTAACCGCTTCTAAACATTTGTCAGACCTATTTGAACAAGCAGAATCGATTTGCCATCATGCAAAGGCAGTGGCTAACTGGTTATTATCAGATGTTTCTAGAATTTTAAATGAAAAAGAATTAGAACCAGATGCTATTCCATTTACGGCAGAACAACTAGCTAAAATGATTACCTTAATTGAAAAAGGAACCATCAGTAGTGCTATAGGTAAGAAAGTTCTAACAGAATTATTTGAAAATCCTTCTGACCCAGAAACGATAATACAAGAAAAAGGATGGATTCAAATTTCTGATGAAGGAGCAATCAAAGAAATAGTTGCTAAAATCTTAGAAGCTAACCCACAATCTATACTAGATTATAAAGCAGGAAAAGATAGAGCACTAGGATTTTTAGTAGGGCAGGCTATGAAAGAAACAAAGGGAAAAGCCAATCCACAATTATTGAATAAATTGTTTATAGAAGAACTAAAAAAATAAGAAAAGAAGAGTTCGTTTTGTAGAAAAACGGATTCTTTTTTCTTTTAGGAAACTATTTAGAAAAATATCAAAATACTATTGCCATTCCAAATAGAAAGTGTTATTATCTATTTAGATAAAAATCTAAATAACTGGAGGAAATTGTCTATGGGAATGTCTGAAACCTTAAAAGCAATTGCCGACCCTGTTAGAAGGTCTATTTTAGAAATGTTAAAATATGAAAGACGTTCTGCAGGAGAAATTGCCGAAAAGTTTAATTTAACAAATGCAACAGTATCTTATCATTTATCACAACTGAAAAAAGCAGAATTAATTACAGAAACAAAATATAAGAATTTTATTTACTATGAATTAAATGTTTCTGTATTTGAAGATGTCTTATTATGGATTTATCAGTTAGGAGGTAACCAAAATGAAAAGAATTAATGGAAAAGTGATAGCGATAACCGTGCTATTATGTTTATTACCAATCGCTTTAGGAATTAGCTTTTATGAGCAATTACCAGATAATATGGCTGTACATTTTGATATAAATAATCAGCCAGATAATTATGCTCCAAAAGCTTTTGCGGTATTTGGAATTCCGATTTTAATGGCGGTATTACAAGCGATATGTTGTATAATTAGTGATATTCGTATGGGAGATAAACAAGGTAAAAATACCAAATTAGAAAAAATAACAAAGGCTTTTATTCCAGTTTTAAATATAGTCATATATGGTATTATGATTTATATCAGTTTAGGAAGGGACATAGATGTTAGGAAAAGTATTTTATGGATAATAGGTATTTTATTGATTTTAATGGGAAACTATTTGCCAAAAACAAGTGCAGTTCAAGTGCATTTGCCATTTTTTCCAAAAGCAAAAGAGAATTGGAAAAGAACTGGTATGATATTAGGATATACTTATGTGATTTTCGGATTTTTGTTTATAGGTAGTCTTTTTTTACCACCTAATTATTCAGTTATTCTAATACCATTACTTTTAATCATCACTTTTATAGAAATATGCTTTTGTCATATAAAAAAAGATAAAATAAAAGAATAAAAAGTTTAAGCAAAACGCTATTGTACTTAAGTAAGGGGAGTAGTATAATGCAAGAAAAAGAAGGATAGTCCATTTGTTTTTGGATAGAAGGGGAAATAAGATATGCAAATAAACACATTAATTGATGAAAAAACGTTAGAAAAACGTATTGAAGAATTAGCAAGACAAATTGAAGAAGATTATCAAGGACAGGAAATAACGGTTCTATGTATTTTAAAAGGGGCAGCACCTTTTACGATGGATTTGATTCGTCACATACAGGGAAAAGTAACTTTAGAATTTATGCAATTGTCTAGTTACTTAGGAAGAGAAAGTACAGGGAAGATTATTGTAAAAAAAGAATTAGCACAGGAAATCGTGCAAGATAAACACATCTTAGTGGTAGAAGATATTATTGATACAGGAAGAAGTATGGATTTTATGAGAAGCTATTTACAAGAAAAAGGAGCTAAAGATATTAAAATTTGTACTTTACTAAATAAACTAGAAAGAAGAGTTGTAGAAGTACCGATTGATTATATTGGATTTGAGATTGAGGATAAGTTTGTTTTAGGTTATGGTTTAGATTATGATGAATATTATCGTAATTTACCTTATATAGGGTATGTAGAAGAATCAGTAAAGGATGGAAAAGAAGATGCTTAAAATTTGTGATAAAGTAGAAAGTGCTAACTATATTTATCAATTGGATTTAAATAGGCTACCAGAAGCCATTTTTACACCACAAATGCAAGAGGAAGTAGAGACATTTTTAAATCGCTATCCAGCTAAATATTATTCTATTCGCGATAAAACGCAGACCAATTCTCCAAAACGTAATCATAAGGCATCTAAAGAGGATATTTTAAAAATTTATAAGGATATTCCAATTAGTAGCATTGGAGTGGGATTAGCCAATTATATAGAAGACCAGGTTTTAATAGGAAATCTAGTGGTTCGAAAAAATGGAGATATCTTTTTTGAAGGGACAGATGAAAAAATAGTGTCTGCTAGAGATGCGGTAAATCAGGCCAAATATAGAATGCAGACAGATATTACAGATAAGAAGTTAAAGTATAGAAATGGTTTAATAGAGGCGATTGACTATATTTTAGAACATCATTTAGAAGAGGTAATTGTGGAGTTTTCTAGTTTTTCAAAACCAATTGGTATTCACCAAGAAAAGGTCTTGATTTGGGAATTAAGAACCAATTATTAAAAATAGAGAGGAGAAGGAAAAGATATGATTCAAATACAAAATGTGACCAAAGAGTATGTCAAGGGTAAAAAAGCAGTAGATAATCTGAATTTAGAGATTAAGGATGGAGAAATCTTTGGCTTTTTAGGTCCGAATGGTGCTGGTAAGACGACCACGATTAAAATGATGACTGGTATTTTAACACCAGATGTAGGAGATATTGTGATAGATGGAAAAAGCATTCAAAAAGAAGCCTTAGAGGTTAAAAAACAATTTGGGTTTGTACCAGATAGTCCAGATATGTTCTTAAAATTAAAAGGAATTGAATATTTAAATTTCTTAGCAGATATTCATGAAATGGGTAAAGAAGAAAGAAAAGAAAGAATTCAAAGTTTAGCTAAAACTTTTGAGATGGAAGAGGTTCTACAAGAACAGATTGGTTCTTATTCCCATGGTATGAGACAAAAAATTGTAATTATTGGTGTTCTATTAAATAAACCAAAGAATTGGTTATTAGATGAACCAATGACTGGACTAGACCCAAAAGCTTCATATATATTAAAAGAAATGATGAGAAAACATGCCAAAGAAGGAAATAGTGTGTTTTTCTCTACACATGTGCTAGAAGTAGCAGAAAAATTGTGTGATAGGATTGGAATTATTAGTAAAGGAAAACTAATTTTTGTGGGAACTTATGACCAAATGAAAGAGAAGTTCAAAGAAAATGCTTCTTTAGAAGAATTATTCTTGGAGATTACAGATGAATCATAAAGTCCTTTCTCTTACTAAAGTTTTCCTTAAAAATTCCTTCAAAAATTATATGCCTTCAGTAAAGACGAAACAAAAGAAAACCGGTATGTTACTTTTATATATGCTGGCATTTGTGTATTTAGCAGGCGTTATGGGGTTTGTCAGTTATGGTATGATTACTTCCATGATGCAAATTCATCAAGAAGCTGTCTTCTTAGGTGTCTTCTTATTGGGAATGGCTTTGCTATTGGTATTTCAGTCTATTTTTTCTTGTATGAATGTGTTTTACTTTTCAAAAGATGTAGAGTATGTTTTACCATTACCATTAAGACCAGTTGAAATTTTAATGGCTAAATTTAACACAATGCTAGTTACAGAATATATCATGGAATTCATCATTGGTTTCATACCTTTTTTGTTATATGGCATTTTAACTGGTGCAAGCATTTTTTATTATATCATGGCAGTTATTGTTTTAATGGTGTTTCCAATATTTCCTATTTTGATTGCTAGTTTGTTAGTTATGATAATTATGAGCTTTGCTAAGATTACGAAGAAAAGAGATACCTACCAATTCATTGCAACCATTATCTTAATTTTAGTTATTTTTGGAATACAATTTTTTATAAGTGGTCATGTAAAGATGTCAGAAGAACAAATGCTAGAACAATTGGTGCAGACAAATGGATTAGTACAATCCATTGGACAATATTTTGTTACACTATTACCAAGTGTGCAGGCTATGACGGCAACCAATATAGGCACTATGCTATTAGAACTTATCAAATTATTAGCAATTACAGCCGCAGCTTATGGTATTTTTATGTTGTTAGGACAAAAAATATATTTTAAGGGGGCAATTGATAATCAGATTGGTAATGGAACTGCACATAAGAAGATAAAAGGGGATAAGGTTTACAAACCTAAAAAAATAGCCATTAGTTATGTGAAAAAAGAATTTATGAGTTTGGTTAAAAATCCGATTTTCCTTATGCAATGTATATTACCACCTATTCTTTTTCCATTCTTATTTCTAGGTGTTTTTGTATTGGGAATAGGGGGAGAAGAACAAGTTCAAATGGATAGTCTGCTACAACAAATACAAGGAAATTCTACGGGTGTGCTATGTATTTTAGTAGGCGTTACACAGTTTTTTATGATGATGAGTTATACATCTGTAACGGCTATTTCAAGAGATGGACAAAATGCAGTATTTATGAAATATATTCCGGTTAGTTTTTATAAACAGATACATTATAAAGCAATGCCAGCTATTTTGTTAAATCTATTTATGTTTGTAATTACCTTAGGAATTGTGTATTATAAAATTCCTAATATAGGGATTACTACCTATCTAGCAGCTTTTGTGATTGCTACTTTATTAAATATTTTACAAAGCGAATTGATGGTTATAGTGGACCTAAAAAGACCCAAATTAGAGTGGACAACAGAATATGCAGTGGTAAAACAAAACATGAATATGATTTTTACATTCTTTGTATGCTTTATAGTTATTGCGATAATAGCTATAATTGGGGGAGCCTTAGGTAACACGAATGTGTGGACAGGTACCCTCCTTTTATTGGTACTATCTATAGTGGGTGTAATCGTTGTTGATAGATACATTTATCATCACCAAACCAAATTAATGGAAAAAATTATATAGAAACAAAACGAATCCTACTAGTATTAGTAGGATTTTTCATTATGAAAACTTCTTCTTATTGTCTATAAAACATATTATTAAAGATAGACAATAAATTATATATAATCAAATAAAAGTAAAAAAATTATATAATAAAATAGGTAGAAGAAGGAGAAACAAATGAGAAAAGAATCAGCAATAACAATGATATCTTTGGTAGTAGCTATTATTGTATTAATAATTTTAGCAGGTATTAGTTTTAGTGCTACAATAGGAGAGAATGGCATTATTACAAAAGCTAAACAGGCTAAACAAAATATCATACTGGCAGGTGAAGCAGAAGCTATGCAACTAAACCAGTTATATTATGAATTAGAAACAGGTGGCAAAATGTCAGAAGATGAAGAATCTACAAAAAAGGACGAAATCATAGCTTTACTTCAAAAGCAAGTTGAAGAGTTAAAAAAGCAAGTCATTAGTCTGCAAACAGAAAATGCAGAATTAAAAAAGCAAATTGAAGATTTAAATGTACAAATTAGTAATTTACAAAAAGAAATAGCCGATTTAAAAGCACAGATAGCTTCCAAAGATATAGAAATAGCTGCACTAAAGAAGCAAGTCAGTGAAAAAGAAGCTAAAATACAGGAATTGCAGAACCAATTAAATAATTTAAATTCCTTACTAGCACAGACCAATGCTACAGCAGATAAAATATTAGCAGGTTATAAAGCCTATAGTGGTGGAAAACTATTAACAGGAACAATGGTTAATAGAGGTGCTGTTAGTAATAATTTAAATTGTGGACAAGCCTATAGCATACCAGCAGGTTATCATAATGGTTTAGGAAAAGTAACAGCAAATAGTCTGGCGAGTCAAACACAAGCTACGGCAATAGCTAATAATATAAGCAATGGTATTACAGCGTGGGTAAACGGTCAAAAAATTACTGGCAATGGTACAGATGTAAATAATGCTTATAATAATGGCTATATAGAAGGAGAAAAAAGTGGAATAAATAGTTTTGTTTGTTATGCTTATACAAAACCAGGAACCTATTCAACAAATACCTTAACTATGTTAAATATCAATACAAATTGTGTAGAGGAAAATGCTGGAAAAATAACTTTTAAGGAAGCTAAAAAAATAAGGATAATAGGAACTATTGCTAGTGGAGGAGATGCACCAGGAACTTTTAATGTATATAAAAATGGAGAAAAAGTATATTCTACTAATAATGGAGGTGGAAATGATGTTAAAATTTCTTTCGATATGGAATGTAATAAAAAAGATACTATATATTTTACGGGGTCGAAGAATGGAGGACATTTAAACCGGAATTACGTATACAATTTTTGCTTATGCAGTATAAAAGAAAAACAAAAAAAGTGTGCTTTTAAAAGTACACTTTTATGCTGTATAAAATATATGTATTAATTCATTTCTTTTTGAATGGTGTTAAAAGCAATTCCACAGATTAAGAACATAACTCCAAACATAAGGCTAGTCTTAAATAAAGAAATTCCTGTATAGTATAAAATAGGCAAGTGAGAGAAGATTTCATAGCTAATTAATAAAGAAGTAGAAAATAAGCAAAGTAAAAAAGAAGCTAAAAATCCCTTTCTAATAATGGAAAGAATTTTCTTGTCTATGGATTTCATTTCCTGAATAAATGGCTGTAATATTTTCATAAATATACCTCAACTTTCTGCATTCTATCTATATTTCTATATTAACATAATATAGATAGAAAGACAAAGGTAATTTTTAACAGTGAAAAGTAAAAAAATCACTCTATTTCTAGAGTGATTGAAAAATAAAAAACTGTGCACAATCTTTTATTTCTTATGCCTTTGCAGCATTTAATTTTTTTGCTAAATTAGATTTTTTTCTAGCAGCTGTGTTTTTAACGATAACACCTTTTGTACAAGCTTGATCTATTTTTTTAGTAGCTTCTGAGAATAAAGTTGTAGCTTCTTCTACATTTCCTGCTTCGATAGCTTGTTCAAATTTTTTAACAGCTGTTCTGTAACCTGATTTAATCATATTATTTCTTAATGTTTTCTTTTCAATGACATTAACACGTTTGATAGCTGATTTAATATTTGGCATGTTTTTGCACCTCCTTTAAGTTATTAAAATATAGCAAATAAAATTCTACCATAAAAACCTTATTTTGGCAAGGGTTTCTAAAGAAAATGATTACAAAAAGCAAAAAAAGTATAAAGAATGTGAACAAGAAGTGGAAAAATTATGAAATATCCTAAAAAAAGCGTGAAAAGATTTGAAATATTTTGATAAACAAGGTATAATAGAAATATAAAATTACACAATACAAAAGAGCAAATTGAAAGGAGCGATTTTTATGAACGTAAAAATAACAGGAAAAGATTTAAAAGCAACAGAGGCTATTAAAGAGTATGTTGGAAAGAAATTAGAAAAATTAGAAAAATACTTTGGAGAAGAGTTTGATGTTTTAGTAACTATCAAAACAGAAGGTGCAGAACAAGTAGCAGAAATACATGTAACTAGAGCAGAAGGAGAATTATATAGAGCAGTAACTGCTCATAGAGATTTGTATGCAGCAATTGATAAAGACATGGATATTCTAGAAGGTCAAATTAGAAAGATGAAAACCAAAAAAGATAAACAAAATATGACAGAGTCTATTCGTATGAAAGAGACAGCACAATCTATAGAACCTACTATGGAAATAGAAGGCGAAATTATTAAGACAATTTATTATGATATCAAACCAATGGCACCAGAAGATGCTAAATTAGAATTAGAATCAAAACCACAAAATAAATTTTTAGTATTTATTAATATTGATACAGAAAAAGTGAATGTTATTTATCGTCTAAAAGATAATAAGAACTTTGGTTTAGTCGAACCAGAAGCTTAAAAAATGAAAAAAGAAAAGATAGGAGAAATCCTATCTTTTTTGATGTAGAAAAAAATTATTTCATTTGGCTTTCAGCTTGTTGGATTAATTTTCTAACCATGTTTCCACCAATTCTACCTGCATCTCTTGCAGAGATGTTTCCATTATATCCATCTTTTAAAGTTACACCAACTTCGTTAGCAACTTCATATTTGAATTTGTTAAGAGCTTCTGTAGCTTCTGGAACTACTTTATAGTTACTGTTGTTTGAATTTGACATTATTTTCACCTCCTGAAATTACTATTTTGAAAATATTATGTTTTCATTATATAGAATGCACTATTTTGAAAAAAATACACTGTTAAAATATGCTAAGTCATATACTCAAAATAAAGGAAATCGTGCAAAGAAAAACAATTAGAAAGAAAGACAGGAACACATTTCTTGTCTTTCCTATAAGTAAAGGCAAAAAATACATTCCTGTTTTTCTGATTTAAAAAACAATATATTATAAAATTACTATTTACCAGCCATTTGTCTTTCAGCTGTTTCAACTAATTTTCTAACCATGTTTCCACCGATTCTACCAGCATCTCTTGATGATAAATCTCCATTATATCCTTGTTTTAAATTTACACCAACTTCGCTAGCTACTTCATATTTGAATTTATTTAAAGCTTCTGTAGCTTCTGGAACTACTTTGTAGTTACTATTGTTTGAGTTTGACATTATTTTCACCTCCTAGAAGATTCTATATTTGTTTGAAAAAACAATGAAATGCTTTTTCATTATATAGATTGCTCTATTTTAGAAAAAATACACTGGAAATTTTATGTAAAATATAGAAAAAGGTCAAATAATGTGTTAAAATAGAAATACTTAAATCTGTAGAATAAGAAAGGGGAAAAGAGATGAAGGTATTCAACGTTATTCAGACAGACCCAGAAGTAGTAGATGTATTAATAAAAACTGTGCGGAAATATGAAAATGCACAGATAGGAGAAGCTGGAAGAGAAGAAGTATTTTTTGTAAGATGTCTTTGCAAAGATGAAAAGAACATTAAGCAAAAAATAAAGAAAGACGAATTAGGAAAAGTAATAAGACGACCGAATTTTCTTATTAAAATCCTTAGGGGCTGGCTTTGCTAAGCAGCCCTTTTTCCCTGTCTAAAAGGCTTGTATAAGAGATAAAAAAATGGTATAATACAAAAACAAAATGTAAAGAATGTTATTAAATGCTATGTAAAAAAGATATACAAAAGATAGAATAAAAAAGGAGAGAAAAAGAAAATATGTATCCAATCATAACAATTGATTTAGATGGTACTTTATTAAATTCTTATGGAGAAGTATCAGACAGAAATAAACAAGCCATTCAAAAAGCCATTCAAAAAGGTGCCAAAGTAATTCTTACATCAGGTAGGCCCATTGCTTCTGTAAAAAGTCTAGCTTTAGAATTAGATTGTGGCCCTTATATTATTTGTGGTAATGGTGCTATTACGTATGATATACAAAAAGAAGAAGTAATATACAATCAATTTATAGAAAAAAATAAAATTTTACAAATTATTAAAATTTGTGAGGAAAATAGTATTTTTTATGCAATATATAGAGAAGATATGATTTTAACAAAATCTCTTAATTATAATATGCTCTTTTTTCATCAAGAAAATGCAAAAAAACCAGAAGATAAAAAAACAAAAATTAATTTAATACAAGATATTTATACTTATATAGAAGAAAGTCCCAATGAGAATTATTTAAAAATAACGATTTGTGATGAAAATAAAATTATCTTTGACCGTATTTTACAAAAATTAAGAACTGTAAAACATATTGATGTGTTAGATGTAGCACATATGTCTAGAAAAATCATTAAGGATGGAACACAAGATGTATTAATGGAATATTATTATACCGAAATTACAAATCAGAATGTAGATAAATGGGGAGCTATTTTAGATTTAGCAAACAAATTAGCCATACCAAAAGAAAAAATAATGGCCATTGGAGATAATGTAAATGATGCTCAAATGATTGAAAAAGCAGGATTAGGCATTGCTATGGGAGAAAGTGCACCTTCGGTAAAACAGTTAGCAGATAAAATTGTAGCAGACAATGACCATGATGGTGTAGCAGAAGCTATCGAAAAATATTTGGAAGAATAAAACTAGTATAAATGTAGTAAAAAATGCACATAACTATTATTGTAGAAAACGAAAT
>CATZDQ010000047.1 GCA_958417695.1 uncultured Clostridiaceae bacterium
GAGCAAGTAATTTACCAGATGATACGACAAAACCAGAATTACAATCTTTAAAATTACGAATTAATACAGGAGATACAGGTATCATGGAATTTATCATCTCAGAGAAGGATTATTCTACTGATACAGTAATAGATTGGGGAGACGGAACAGTTCAAAATTACGACGATATCGAAATTATTATGGCTAATAGAAAAAATAAACAAATACAGTTAGCTTCTATTGCGCCAATTGGAAACTTACAACTAGCACTTGCTCTACCAAGACTAAGGCATACATATACACAAAGTAATAAAGAATATATAATTACGATTACGGGAACATGGAAACAATTAGAGTTTATGGATAGCGAAGATAATTTATTAGAGGTGCTACAATGGGGAACTACAGGACTAGAAAATATTAACTTAACAAATTGTTCTTCTTTGAAAAAAATAGCACAACCAAGTAAAAATAGTTTTATTAACATGACAGATTTTAGTTATAGTTTTGCTTCTTGCTCAGAGTTAAGTGCTATACCAGAGAATTTGTTTGCGAATTGCCCTAATGTAACCTCTTTTAGTGATACATTTTCGTATTGTCATGCAATAACGACTATACCAGAAAACTTATTTGCAAATTGTCCAAATGTAATGGATTTTAGTGGCATTTTCAGAGGTTGTTCGAATTTAACAAGTATACCAAAAAACTTATTTGCCAACTGTTTAAAAGTAGAATCTTTTAAAACTACCTTTGCAAATTGTTATAAATTATCTGGAGACCCTATTGCTTTATGGGAGAGGGTTCCTAATGGAGCGACAAATGGCTATCAAGGAGTACCAGATGGAAGTCGTTGTTATACCAATTCTACAGGCTTAAATAATTATAATAGTATACCAGAATATTGGAGAAATCCATTTCCATCTTAATATATAAATAAAAAATAAAGGCATTCTAATTCTGGAATGTCTTTGATTTTATTATTTTATAAGAAATTTGACAATCGTATATTGATAAAATATAAAAATTACAAAAGCTAAACAAAATATAATATTTGCAAAAGGGAGTGGCTTCCTAATATTCAATGTAATTAGAAAAATTCTTTTACATATAGGCAAAAGAATGGCTAGGAAAAGTACTAAGAAAAAGCGATGAAAGATAAGGACAGAAGCATTGCAATTTTTAGTAATTCATTAAAATACCTTGACAGTTGACGAGAATAAAGATAAAATAGAATAGGAGACAAAATATATTCTAAAAATGAAAATTAGAGTGATATATATTTATGTACATTGAAAATGAAATAAGAAAGAGGTGTATAATTATGGAAATCATAATTAATATCGCCGTTTTTCTAATCTCAGCAGTTATTTTCACATTTGTAGGAATTACGATTCGTAAGAAAATAGCAGAATCCAAAATGAAAAGTGCAGAAAATGAAGCTAAAAGAATTATTGAACTAGCAAATAAAGAAGCAGAAAATAAGAAAAAAGAGGAAATCTTTAAGGCAAAAGAAGAAATCATGAATGCTAGAAAAGAATTGGATGAAGAGATTAGAGAAAGAAGAAGCGATATACAAGGGCAAGAAAGACGTTTAATCCAAAAAGAAGAAAATCTTGAAAAACGTATGGACCAATTGGAAAGAAAAGAAAAGGAATTAGCAACAAAATTAGAAGAAGCACAAAATAAAAAAGAAGAATTGGATGCTTTGTATGGCAAAGAGATGAATGAATTACAACGTATTTCCAGTTTATCTGTGGAACAAGCTAAAACACAATTATTACAAGAAGTAGAAAAACAGATAACCAACGAAAAGGCAGCTTTAATTAAGGAATTAGACCAAAAAGCAAAGGAAACAGCCGATAAGAATGCTAAAGAAGTCATTGGATATGCCATTCAAAAATGTGCAGCAGACCATACTTCTGAAACAACTGTATCGATTGTATCTCTTCCAAATGATGATATGAAAGGTAGAATTATTGGTAGAGAAGGTAGAAATATTAAAACCTTAGAAACACTAACAGGTATTGACTTAATTATCGATGATACACCAGAAGCGGATGTTATTTTTGGTTTTGACCCATTAAGAAGAGAAGTCGCTAAAATTGCTCTTGAAAAATTAATTGATGATGGAAGAATTCATCCGGCTAAAATTGAAGAGATGGTGGAAAAAGCAAAAGAAGAATTAGAGACAACCATCAAAGAAGAGGGCGAAAGAGCTGCTATGGAAGCTGGTGTAATAGGACTTCATCCAGATATTATAAAACTACTAGGTAAACTAAAATATAGGACAAGTTATGGACAAAATGTATTAAATCATTCTATAGAAGTATCTAACCTAGCTAGAATTATGGCAGAAGAATTAGGATTAGACCCTAAAGTAGCCAGAAGAGCAGGTTTATTACATGATATTGGAAAAGCATTAGACCATGATATGGAAGGTACTCATGTAGAAATTGGTGTAGAAGTATTGAAAAAATATAAAGAAAACGAGATTGTTATCAATGCAGTAGAAGCACACCATGGTGATGTAGAGCCAAAATCAATAGAAGCTGTTTTAGTACAAGCCGCAGATGCTATTTCTGCTTCTAGACCTGGAGCTAGAAGAGAAACATTAGAAGCCTATATCAAGAGACTTGAAAAACTAGAAGAAATTGCAGATTCCTTCGAAGGTGTAGACAAATCCTTTGCTATCCAAGCAGGACGTGAAGTAAGAATTGTAGTAAAGCCTGAGAAAATCTCTGATAGTCAAATGACTTTAATGGCTAGAGATGTAGCTAAAAAAGTAGAAGAAGAAATGGATTATCCAGGACAAATTAAAGTAAATATTATTAGAGAAACAAGAGTTATAGAATACGCAAAATAAAAAAGAGAAGAAATTAATTTAGAAATAAATTAGTTTCTTTTTTTTTGCTTTTCTTGGAAAATTTGCTTTTTTTTAAAACTATGTTAAAATAAGAGAAGCTAGAATAAAATAGAAGAGAAATGGTATGAAGAAAACCTTAAAATTTTCTAAAAAACCTTTATCTTTTTACAAATATATAATATAATAAGCGCATAAATTTATGCCAAGGAGGAGTTTTTTAAATGAGTAAAAATAGTGGCAAAAAATCAAAGAAGGTTACTACAAAGAAAAAAGAAATAGATAAGACAAAACCATATAAGATTGAACCAAGTAAAAAATCCAAAAAGAATAAGGAAACAGACGAACAAACCAAGGTAATAAAAAACGGAGAAGTCGTAAAAAAAGGCAAAAAGGGAAAAGTAAAAAAACATAAAGTTTTAAAAAGAGTGATTTTAGCTATCTTTATCCTTCTTTTCATACTAGGTATCGTTGCAGCAGGAATTGTCGCTGGAATATTTTTTAGTGATAAATATAAAATGACAGCAGAAGATTTAACCATTAATAAAATGAACTCGACTGTAAAAGACGCAGATGGTAATGTTATTGCAACACTTGCCGGTGAAGAAAATAGAAAACCAATTGGACTAGAGGAAATGCCAATCTATTTACCAAAAGCATTTATTGCAATTGAAGACAAACGTTTCTATGATCATGGCGCTGTCGATATCGGAAGAACAGCGTATGCGGCTATTACCTATGTTTTAAAAGGTGGAAAAGGTGCTTCTTTTGGAGGAAGTACAATAACCCAACAATTAATCAAAAATTTATATGATGATGATGAACGTTCTGGATTTGCAGGTATTGAGAGAAAAATCAGAGAGATGGCACGTGCTTACAATTTAGAGAAAGTAGCATCTAAAGACCAAATATTAGAGACCTACTTAAACTATATCTATTTTGGTGGCTATAAAGATGGTGTCGATGTTATGGGAGTAGAAGTAGCATCCGAATATTATTTTTCAAAATCTGCTAAAGACTTAACCGTAGCACAAGCTGCATTTTTAGCAGGTATCAATAATACACCAAACAGTTACTATCCATTTGATCCAGAAGAGGACCATACAGAATTAATTCAGAAAAGGACCAAAACAGTTATTGGAGAATTAAAAAGCCAAGGGTATATTTCAGAAGAAGAATATGTGGCAGCCATTGCGGAAGTAGAAGCAGGTCTTGCTTTCAAAAAAGGAAATGTAAGTAATGCAAGTACCTATTCCTATCATACAGCAGCTGCTATTGAACAAGTCATTAAAGATTTAATGGCACAAGAAGAAGACCTATCTTATAAAGCGGCAAGAGCAAGAGTATATAGTAATGGATATGTAATTCATACGACACAAAAAACAGAAATCCAGAATAGAATGGAAGAAGAGTATGCAAAATCTAAATACATTAAAAGTGGAAAGCAAAAAGATAAAGCCGGAAATTTAATCAATAGTCATACCCAGTCAGCTATGGTTATCATTGACCATACCACAGGGCAAGTAGTCGGTACAATGGGCGGACTAGGAACCGATGTAAATGCTTTAGGCTTAAACAGAGCAACTCAAGGAACTAAGCAAACCGGTTCTTCTATGAAACCATTAGCAGCTGTAGCACCTGCATTAGAAAAAGGTATTATTACAGCAGGAACGGTTTATGATGATTCTGCAACAGATTTTGGTGGTGGTTATAAACCACACAACTCTGGAAGTTTTAAAGGTTTAATGACAGTAAGACAAGGTATTGAAGTTTCTTCTAATATTGTAAATTTAAAAATTATGAGAGAATTAGGGCCAGATAATGGTGTTGCTTTCTTAAAGAAACTAGGTATTACAGTAGATAGTAATTATAAACCAGATATTACATTAGCTTTGGGAACCATGAATGTGAGTCCTTTAGAAATGGCTGCTGCTTATGCTGCTATTGCTAATGATGGTGAATATATTACGCCAATCTTTTACACAAAAGTAGAAGACCATAGTGGAGAAGTAGTAGTAGAAGCAAAACAAGAAAAAACTAGAGTCATGTCCTCTGCTAATGCTTACCTTATGAAGTCTATCTTAACATCACCAGTTACTGGAAATGGAGGAACGGCTACCTTATGTAGAATTTCTGGTATGGATGTAGGTGCTAAAACTGGTTCTACCGATAGTTATGCAGATAGATGGCTTTGTGGACTTACACCATATTATACAGCAGCTACTTGGTTTGGCTTTGATATTACAGAAAATCCAGTATTTAGTGGAAATCAAGCCGCAAACATTTGGGCAGCCATTATGAGAGATGTACATAAATCTTTACCAAATAAACGATTTGAAAAGCCAAGCAATGTAGTAGGTGTGAAAATTTGCTTAGACTCTGGATGTGTAGCAACAGCTTCTTGTACAAGAACAACCACAGAATATTTTGTAAAAGGAACCGTACCAGATGCCTGTGAAGGTCATAAAAAATTAAAAATTTGTAAAGATACAGGAAAGATTGCTAATGAATATTGTACCAATACAGAAGAAAAAACATTTTTAGTAAAACCAGAAAAAGAAAATAAAAAATTATGGACGACATCAGATGGTGGAAAGTATGATATTCCAACAGAAACTTGTACGGAACATAAAAAGCCAGAAGTAGAGCAAATAGAAGTAATTAATGTAGTTGGAAAGAAATTAGCAGATGCTAAAAAGGCATTAGAAGGCAAAGGTCTAAAAGTAGCCATCAAATATGATACAGATAAAAATAAAGCAGATGGTATTGTACTAAAACAAAGTACAAAAGCAGGTGATAAAGTGGATAAAGGAAGTACCATTACTTTAACGGTTAATAAAAAAGAAGATAGTTCTAAGAATAATACAATCAATAATACCACGAACCAAAATACAACCAATACCAATACAGCAGGTGGCAATACACAAACTAATACCAATGATGATAATACATAAAAGAAAAATTCTAAGGAAAATGGGAGAAACATCAATTTCCCCATTTTTCTACAGATAGGATTAGAAAGGAAATAATAATGTCATTAAAATTATATAATACATTAACTAGACAAAAAGAAGATTTTAAGCCTTTACAAGACCATGAGGTACGCATATATTCTTGTGGCCCAACAGTTTACAGCTATGCACATATAGGTAACTTTAGAGCATATGTGTTTATGGATAATTTAAGAAGGGTGCTAAAATATAATGGTTATACTTTAAAGCATGTCATGAACATTACAGATGTTGGTCATTTAGAATCAGATGCAGATGAAGGGGAAGACAAAATGGAAAAAGCTGCTAGGAGAGAAAATAAAGACCCTTATGAAATTGCTAGCTATTATACAGATATATTTTTCAGAGATATGGGAAGACTATGTATAGAAACACCAGAGATTATTGCTAAAGCAACTGACCATATTGCCGATATGTTAGAATTTGTAAAAACATTAGTTGCTAAAGATTTTGCCTATGAAACTTCTAAAGGTATTTATTTTGATATTTCAAAATTAGACCGCTATCCTATATTATCTAATCGTAAATTAGATGACCAAATAGCAGGTGCTAGAGTGGATGTGGACCCAGAAAAGAGAAATCCTTACGATTTTGCTTTATGGATTAAAGCACCAGAAAATCATATTATGAAATGGGAAAGTCCTTGGGGACTATCCTATCCAGGCTGGCATATTGAATGTTCAGCTATGGGAAGAAAATATTTGGGCGATGAATTTGATATTCATACAGGGGGTGTAGACCATATACCCACTCATCATGAAAATGAAATTGCACAAAGTAAAGGTTGTACAGGAAAGATTCCAGCCAAAACTTGGATGCATGTAGAATTCTTACAAGTAGATGGTGGAAAAATGTCAAAGAGTTTAGGAAATGTTTATACACTAGACCAATTGCAAGAAAAGGGAATAGAACCATTAGCCTATAAATTATTTTGCTATACGGCTCATTATAGAACCAAATTAAACTTTACTTTTGAAAGTGCGCTTTCTGCACAAAAAGCTTTAAATCGATTAAGAGAAGGATATTTAAAGCAAGAAGAAGGAAGAGAGGAAGTTTCAGAAGACGTATTAAGAGATTATCAAAATCGATTTGAGGAAGCGATTAATGATGATTTAAATATGCCATTAGCTATGGGAATTGTTTGGGAAGTGGTACGTAATGAAATAAAATCAAAACAATTTGCTCAATTATTGTTACAATTTGATGAGGTATTAGGACTAGATTTAAAAGAGGCTCAAAAACAATTAGCAAAGCATGCTTCTTTAGAATTACCAGCAGAAATCCAAAATTTATTAGAACAAAGAAAACAAGCAAGAGAAAATAAAGATTGGGCTATGTCTGACCAAATCAGAGATGTTTTAAAAGAAAAAGGTTATATGGTAAAAGATACCAAAGAAGGTATGTGTATAGAAAAAATATAAGCTTACGAATAAATTTAGACAAAGTAGGAAAAATAAGGAGAGCAAAAGATGACGAAGATAGAAGAAACATCATTTTTTAAGAAAATAATTATCAGTATAAAAGATTTTGAAAGATATCCAGAACTGGCTGCTCAAAAAATAACCAGTGTGCTATTGTATATTGTTAAATTAATGGCTATATTTACAATAGTAGCCACTAGCTTATCTGTCTATAAGATTGCTAACCAAATACAAGATGCCCTTACGTATTTTAAAGAGGAAATTCCGAATCTAAGTCTGCATAATCACGTGTTACAGGTAGATTCGGAAGAACCCATTATTATAGAAAATCAAGAATCTATTGTACAAAAAGTTATTTTAGACACAAGAGGAGAGCTGAATCAGAAGCAAATAGAAGACTATCAAAATCAAATACAAGGTAGTGAAAATGGAATTATTTTCTTAAAAGAGAAAGTACTATTAAAGACTGCGATGACGACAGGTATGATTACGTATTCTTATGAAGAATTAGGAAATCATTATGGTATTGTGGATTTGGACAAGCAAACCATCCTTGACTATTTTTCAGGTTCTAATTTGGCTATGTTAATGGTTGGCTTCTTTATCATCAATTATTTATATGCCTTTATTTTATACTTAATTAGTATATTTATGGATGCCATACTGCTAGCTATTTTAGGGTATATGACAGCTATTCTTTTACGATTACGTTTGAAATTTAGTGCTATGTGTCATATGGCTGTGCATAGCTTAACTTTACCAATTTTATTGAATTTAGGCTATATGATTTTACAAACCTTTACAGGTTTCCAAATAAAATATTTTGAAGCGATGTATGTTGGGGTAGCTTATATTTATATTATTGCTGCAATTCTAATGATTAAATCAGATGTCATGAAAAAACAACAAGAACTAGCTAAGATTATTGAGGAACAAGAAAAAGTAAAAGAAGAAATGGAAAGACAAAAAGAGGAAGAAGAAAGACGCAAAGAAGAACAAAGAAAAGAAGAGAAGAAGAAACAAGAAGAAGAGGAAGAAAAGAAAAAAACAAAAGGGAAAAAAGAAAAACCGGAAGATACACCACAAGGGGAACATGCCTAGGTCAAACTGTTTGAGAATGGTTGAAAATAGCAAAAATAAAAGAGGATGAAAGAAAGTGCAGAAAGGAAAGAGAACATGGAAAAAGATAACCGTGATAAAAACGAAAAAGAAGATAAAAAGAAGAAACAATTGTCAATAGCCATTGGTATTTTATCAGTTGTACTAATCCTATTAATAGGAGTTTCAATTTATTTCTTAGCATTTGATAAAAGCGTAGAAGAACAAAAAATGGCATATACAGATTTAATTAAAAAGATTTCGGATAATGAAGTAGAAAAAGTAGAAATGCGCGTAGGGAGTACAACTGTAAAGGTAAAGCTAAAAGACGAAGAAAAAGAAAAGACGGGTATTGTACCCAATACACAAGCTTTTATAGAGTTAATACAAGACAAGGTGGCACAAGGAAATGCCATAGAATTAATTCAAAACCCACAAAACATGGTTGTAACGATTTCACAGACGCTATTTTCTTTACTACCAACTATTTTATTAATTGCTTTATTTGTTTTAGTCTTTAAAATGCAAGGATTAGGAGAAAAAGGAAAAGTATATGATGCAGATGCTACAAAAGAGAAAATCAAATTTGATGATGTAGCTGGATTAGATGAAGAAAAGCAAGAAATGATAGAAATTGTACAATTCTTGAAAGAACCTAAGAAATTCTACGAGATGGGAGCTAAAATTCCAAGAGGAGTTCTATTATATGGAAAACCTGGAACAGGTAAAACGTTAATTGCTAAAGCCATTGCTGGAGAAGCTGGTGTTCCCTTTATTTCTATGAGTGGTTCTGAGTTTATAGAAATGTTTGCAGGTCTTGGTGCTTCTCGTGTCAGAAAATTATTTGAAAAGGCTAGAAAAGTAGCACCTTGTATTGTATTTATTGATGAAATTGATGCCATTGGTTCTAGAAGAAGTTCTGGAAATGGAGCAGAGTCTGAAAATAATCAGACACTAAATCAGTTGTTAGTAGAAATGGATGGGTTTGATACAGAAGAAACTATTATTGTATTAGCGGCAACGAATAGACCAGAAATGTTAGATAAGGCTTTATTAAGACCAGGCAGATTTGATAGACAAATTACGATTTCTGTACCAGACTTAAGAGGTAGAGAAGAGATTTTAAAAATTCATGCCAAAGATAAAAAATTTGCAGAAGATGTGAATTTAAGAAGTATTGCAGAAGATACAGCAGGATTTACAGGAGCAGAATTAGCCAACATCTTAAATGAGGCTGCTATTATTGCTACAGTAAATGAACATGAAACGATTGACAATACTGATTTAGAAGAAGCGGTTAAAAAAGTAACGGTCGGTCTTCAAAAAACAAGTAGAGTTATTTCTGAAAAAGATAAAAAGCTAACGGCTTATCATGAAGCAGGACATGCTATTGTTAGTCGCTATCTAGAAAGCCAAGAGCCAGTTAAGGAAATTTCTATTATTCCTAGAGGTATGGCAGGTGGTTATACGATGTATAAAACCAATGAAGATAAAAATTATATCTCTAAAACAGAAATGAAGGAACGTTTAGTAGGATTGTTAGGGGGAAGAGCAGCTGAGAAGATTGCTTTAGATGATATTTCTACGGGAGCTAGTAATGATATCGAAGTGGCCACTAAAATTGCTAAAGATATGGTAACGGTTTATGGAATGAGTGATGTAATTGGGACAATTTCAATTAATACAGAAAGAGACCCTTATGAATTGGAGTTATTAGGTGATAAATTCGGTGATGCTATTGGGGCAGAGGTGAAATTATTATTAGATGAAGCTTATCGTACAGCACAGACAATTTTAGCTAATCACATGGATAAGTTACATGAAGTAGCTCAAACCTTGTTAAAACAAAAAGTGATTACACAAGAAGAATTTTACAAGTTCTTTTACAACATGTCCCTATGTACCAAAAACATATGGACATTTTT
>CATZDQ010000048.1 GCA_958417695.1 uncultured Clostridiaceae bacterium
TGGTTTAAAATAAGATGGAGGTTGAACGATGGCAAAGTATATTTTTGTAACAGGAGGCGTTGTATCAGGATTAGGAAAGGGAATTACAGCTGCATCATTAGGTCGATTATTAAAAAATAGAGGGTATAAAGTTGTCAATCAAAAATTTGACCCCTATATCAATGTAGACCCAGGAACGATGAGTCCATATGAACATGGAGAAGTTTTTGTTACAGAGGATGGAGCAGAAACAGATTTAGATTTAGGGCATTATGAGCGATTTACAGATGAAAATTTAAGTAAAAATTCTAGTATGACCATGGGAAAAATTTATAGTGAAGTAATAGATAGAGAAAGAAGGGGCGATTATTTAGGTAAGACAGTGCAAGTAATACCACATATAACTAATGCAATTAAAGAGAAAATCTATGCATTTGAAGATACCGATGTGGATATTGTAATTTCAGAATTAGGGGGAACCGTAGGAGATATTGAAGGTTTGTCTATTATAGAGGCCATTAGACAAGTTGGATTAGAAAATGCACCGGAGGACGTCATTTATATTCATGTTACATTATTACCATATATATCTGGTTCTAATGAATTAAAGTCAAAACCAACACAACATTCTGTAAAAGAATTACAATACTTTGGAATTAAACCAGATATTTTAGTGTGTAGAACAGAAGTACCTATCCCTGACCATCTAAGAGAAAAAATTGCTTTATTTTGTAATGTACGTAAAGAAAGCGTAATTGCTAATACAACAGCCTCTTGTTTATATGAGGTTCCTTTGATGCTAGAAAAAGAAGGACTGGCTACAGCAGTATGTAAGCATTTACAATTAGATAAATGTCAGCCAAATAACGAAAAGTGGGAAGAAATGATTCAAAAGATTCACCAAATAGCAGAAGAAAAAGTGAAAATTGCTATTGTTGGAAAGTATGTAAAATTAGAAGATTCTTATCTGTCTGTATCAGAGAGTTTAAGACATGCTGGTTTTGCAAATGAGATACAAGTAGAGATTGATTATATTGATTCTGAGACGATAAACCGTCAAAATGTAGCAGAAATATTGGGGCAATATAATGCAGTCGTAGTACCTGGTGGATTTGGAAATAGAGGAATCCAAGGAAAAATAGAGACCATACGATATGTAAGAGAACAGAACATTCCTTTTTTGGGAATTTGTTTAGGTATGCAAATGGCGGTTGTAGAATTTGCTAGAAATGTGCTAAATTTAGAAGATGCCAATTCGGAAGAATTTGATAGTACATGTCAAAATCCGGTTATTCACATTATGTATGACCAAAAGGAAATAACCAAAAAAGGTGGTACTATGAGATTAGGTGCTTATCCATGTATTCTAAAAGCAGGTAGTTTGGCTGCAAAGTTATATCCAAAAGAAGAAATTACAGAACGACATAGACATCGTTTTGAATATAATGGACAGTATAAAGAAAGAATGGAAGAAGCAGGACTAATTGCTTCTGGAACTTCACCAGATGGTAAATTGGTAGAAATGGTAGAATTACAAAATCATCCATTTTTTATAGCAGCACAATTCCATCCAGAGTTTAAGTCTAGACCAGATAAGCCAGCGCCATTGTTTGTAGGGTTAGTAAAAGCTGCTAAAGAAAATAGGTAGTAAAAAAATGAAAAATTTATAAAAAATTTAAAAAACTTGTATAAAAAATGCCTCTTTGGAGAAAATAATGCCAAAAGAGGTGTTTTCTATGAAAAAAAGAATACAAAAAAATATAAAACCAATTGTGATTATTTCTATTTTATTTAGTATATTTATGCTCTACAATATCTTTTTTAGAAATATAGATACGTGGGCATTATCTAAATATGGTTCTAGAGGAGCAGAAGTTACGCAAATTCAAACAAAGCTAAAAAGATGGGGCTATTATAATGGAAATATAGATGGTATTTATGGAAGTCAAACATTAGCAGCTGTAAAATATTTTCAAAGAAAAAACGGACTAACGGTAGATGGTATTGCAGGAAAAAGGACGCTAGAAGCTATGGGAATTTTTACGTCGTCTTCTAGTTCTAGTTCTTCTTCTAATTCCTCTAACTTAAATTTATTAGCTAGACTGGTATATGGAGAAGCAAGAGGGGAACCTTACACAGGACAAGTAGCAGTAGCTGCCGTTGTTTTAAATCGTGTAAAAAGTTCTAGTTTTCCCAATACCATATCTGGTGTAATTTACCAATCGGGAGCATTTGATGTTGTAAAAGACGGACAGATTAATTTAACACCAAATGAAACAGCAAAAAAAGCAGCACAAGATGCCTTAAATGGTTGGGATCCTTCTTATGGTGCTATCTACTATTTTAATCCATCGACTGCAACCAATAAATGGATTTGGTCAAGACCAATGACCGTTACAATAGGAAGACATAGATTTTGTAAATAAGAAGCATAGTCAAAGGAAATTTCTAAAGGGAACCCTAATTATTAGACAGAAAAAGTTTAATAATTAGGGTTCATTTTTAAGCCAAAATATGTAGGTGAATTTAAATTACAAATAGTAAAATATGATATAGAAGAAAAACAAAAAAGAATAAATAAAGAACAAGGAATTGTTAAAAAGAAATCTACTTTCTGGCAATTTTATTCTTTTTTCTTGACAAATAGCATACATATTGATAAGATAAAACCGTAAAAATGCCAAGGAGGACCAAATGCAATTATACCCAAATCTATATTTAGAAAATGTTCAACAAATAACGTTAGAATTGTTACAAAAATATCAGATAAAAGCTTTGATTTTAGATGTAGATAATACACTGATTAATTATGAAAAACAAATGCCAGAAGGGACAAAGCATTGGTGTGATACATTAAAAAAAGAAGGCATTCAATTTTGTATTGTATCTAATACGAATCAAAAAGAAAAGGTAGAACAAGTGGCTAAAATTTTGGAAATACCTTATTTTTATTTTGCAATGAAGCCATTAAAAAGAGGTTTTAAAAGAGCAATAGATACCTTTCAATTAAAAGAAGAACAGATTGCTGCTGTGGGCGACCAGATTTTTACAGATGTGTGGGGAGCTAATCGTAGTCATTTGTTTTCTATTTTGGTAAAGCCAATAGAAAAGCAAGATATTTGGGTAACAAAGTTAAAAAGACCAGTGGAAAATTGGGTTATTCAAAATTATGAAAAACAGATAAGAGAATAAAGACAAAAGAGAAAGAAGAGGGAATACGCACATGTATATAAATGATGTACATATTTTATATTATGTATTAATAGGGGGATTAGGTTTAGTAGTTGGCCAGTTTATAGATTGGTGCAATTTACGTTTGCCGGAATATAAAAAAGTGTTTTCAAAAGAATTTTTCACTCTATATTTGAAAAATTGGAAACCGAAATACATATTATCTTTTACAAATGCTATACTATATGTAGTGCTATTATATGTGATTGGTTGGCAAAATAATGTGCTATACCAAATGGAATTAGTAAAATATATGCTATTAATACCTATGTTACTATCTGCAGTTGTCATTGACTGGAAATATCAAATTATTCCAAACCGATTAAATTTGACGATTTTTGAAGTGGGACTAGTCTTTGCCTTTATGCAGGGAGCTTATAATATTAATTTAGCAATGGATTTATTATTAGGAGCTGTAGTAGGTGCTGGTATTTTCTTAATCATTACTTTATTGGGAGGAATGATTGCAGGCAAAGAAGCGATGGGATTTGGTGATGTTAAATTAATGGGAGCATTGGGATTGTTTTTCGGTTGGAGAAAAATTATTGCTGTCAGTTTGATTGCCTTTTTACTAGGTGCTATTATTAGTATTATTTTATTAGTATCAAAGAAGAAAAAAACAGATGAATATATTCCATTTGGACCTTTTATTGTAATGGGAGCAATGGTGGTTATGTTGGTTCCATTAGATATTTTATCGTTTGTCTTATTTAAAATCTTTACATTGGGAATGTATCAAGGTCAAATTTAAAGGAAATTAGAAATGTAGTAAAAAGAAAGCAGGTGCTTTTCATGAATACAAATATAAAGTGGTTAAGAGAAAAAATGAAAATGCTAGATTTGCAAGGGATGATTATTAGCAATCCTGTTAATGTGCGCTATTTAACAGGAATTGTAGCAGAAGGGGTATTATTAATCACTAGAAAAGAAAATATCTTTTTAACCGATGGTCGTTATATAGAAGAAGTTAATCAAGTTTTAACTATTGACGATGGTATTATTGTGTATGAATTTAAGGATTTTTCATTAGATGAGTATGAAAACTTTTTTATGTTTTGTGAAAATGTAGGATTTGAGGAAGATTATGTGACTTATGCGCAGTATAAAGAGTTTATGCATAAGTATAAAGTGAATAATTTTCAGGAAACGGAAAAAGTAATTGAAAAGCAAAGAATGATAAAAGATGAAGAGGAAATTGAAAAAATTGCTAAAGCTTGTGAAATAACAGACCAGTGTTTTTCCCATTTAGTGAATTTCATTAAAATAGGGCAGACAGAAAAAGAAATTGCACTAGAGGTAGAACGTTATTTTAAAATGCATGGTGCAGAAGAGACTTCTTTTGATACCATTGTTGCTTCTGGAAAGAATTCTTCTAAACCACATGCGGTCCCAACCGATAAAAAGATTGAATTAGGCGATGTGATTACGATTGATTTTGGTTGTAAATATGAAGGGTATTGTTCTGATATGACAAGAACTGTATTTGCAGGGTATATACCAGAAGAAGTTAAAGAAATTTATGATTTGGTTTTAAAAAATCAGTTACAAACACAAGAGGAATATAAAGAAGGTGCTAATGTCAAAATATTAGCTAGAATGGTAGAAAACGATTTTAAATTAAAAGGTTATGACCTAATTCATAGTTTAGGCCATGGTGTTGGTTTAGATATTCATGAATATCCCTACATTCATGGAAAAAATGATTTTGTTTTAAAAGATAAAATGGTAGTTACTAATGAACCAGGTATTTATTTACCAGGAAAGTTTGGCGTTCGTATAGAAGATACGACATTAATTACAAAATCTGGTTGTATAAATTTAACAAAATCGGATAAAAATTATACTATAGTGGATAAAGTAGAGGAAAAATAAAGTTTTATGGAAATTGAAACAAGCTATTTTACAAAATAACGAAGCAAAGTATTGATTTTTAGCCTAAATTGTGATATTATAATAACCAATTGTGAAAAAATAACAAATTAGGAAGGGGAAATAACAATGGCAGAAGTATATATGGCAGGAGATTTTAGAAATGGAACTACTTTTGAAATGGATGGAAATGTTTATAAAGTAGTAGAATTCCAACATGTAAAACCAGGTAAAGGAGCTGCTTTCGTTAGAACAAAATTAAAGAATGTAATTAATGGTTCGGTACTTGAAAAAACTTTTAATCCATCTGAAAAATATCCAGGAGCAGAAATTGAGAAAAGAGATATGCAATATTTATATGCAGATGGAGATTTATATTATTTCATGGATAATGAAACTTATGAGCAGATACCATTAAATAAAGAACAAATTGGAGATAGCTTAAAATACATGAAAGAAAATATGAATGTAAAAATGCTTTCTTATAAAGGAAATGTATTTTCAGTAGAGCCACCTATGTTTGTAGAATTGGAAGTAACATATACAGAACCAGGATTTAGTGGAAATACAACAACAACCTCTGGTAAACCAGCTACTTTAGAAAATGGTTATGAAATTTCTGTACCACTATTTATCAATATAGGTGATGTTATTAGAATCGATACCAGAACCGGTGAATATATGGAAAGAGTTTAAAGAAAAGAGGATTTTAAACGATGTCAGTATTAAGTGATAACTATAAAAGAATTATGTCAGAGATTGAAAATAAAATTTCAAATCCAGAAGAATGCGAATTTGTAAAAGAAAAGGTAAATGAATTGACAATGCTATTTATGGATGTAATTGATAAGCTTACAGATGTAGCAGATGCCAAAATAAAAGAGATTGAAGATAAACAAACTGAAATCGAAAACAAAATGAATCGTGTGCAAAGTGCAGTCGATGAGATTGAAAATGATATTTACTCTGAAGAGGAAGGCTTTGATTTTGAAATTGTATGTCCTTACTGTAATCATGAATTTGTAGCAGAAATAAATGCTGGCGAAGAAATGAAAAAAGAAGTAGAATGTCCAGATTGTCATAACATTATTGAATTAGACTGGAATGATGATGAAGATGAGGATGGTTGTCAAGGACATTGTGATGGTTGTCATGGTTGTTCTGAAGAAGACTCTGAGAATGAAGACGATGTAGAAGACAGCGATAATAACGAAGATGATATGTAAGAAGAAGGAAAGTAGTGTTTACTTTCCTTTTTCTATGTATTAAAAATAAGTTAGTGGATTAACATATTCATCATGTAGGCGAAATCCTAAGTGTAGATGGGGACCGAGTGGTAGCACCATTCGTAGGTTTACCAGTATCATCGTGGTAAGTATTTCCGAGGTACACCATAGACATATTTAGGCCCAACATGTCCTATCACTTGTCCTTGGATAACATTATCACCTACAGAGACTAAATAGTTAGGAGAAACATGGCAATAGGTAATCTTCAAATCACCAGAGGTTAGTGTAATGGTATAACCGCCACCACCTAAGAAACCAACATAAGTAATTTGACCATCAACGACAGCAATGAATTGACTACCTTGCGGAGCACCAATATCAATACCTTTATGATAAGAACTAGCGCCTGCAGTAGGAGAAGTTCGTTTGCCAAAATAGGAGTTAATTTTTGTATAACCAGGTGTCGGCCAAGCAAAGCCAGAAGGACTAATCGTAAACTCATCATAAACAGTATTATTCTCTTGTGATGGAAAATAACCATTAAGCAGTAAAGGATAGGTAAATAGACAAGATAGCAAAAAGATAAAGGCTATAAGTGCTATAAGTATAGAATAAAAAGGCTTAAAAAAACCACCAGACATAAAGAAAAATCTCCTTTCTAAATCTGATAGCCCCTTTTTTATAAATATATCCTCATTTATTTCTTGAAAGCAAAGAATTTGCTTATAAAGAAATTTAAAATAATAACAATAACCGTCATAATGCATTTACTTATCATAGCAGGAATTGGACAGAAGGCAAATAAAATGGCACATCCAACCGATTCAATAATCATGGTAACGGCACGACCTAATATAAATTTGAAAAACTCTATCCACTTTTGTTTGGCACTTTCTGCTTTAGAATGAAATACCATATTACGATTAGTAAAGTAAGCAAATAATACAGCCGCTATAATAGCAATATTATTAGATGGATTTTCTCCTATTGGCGTAAAAGTATTTAAAACATAAAATACACCAAGATTAACCAGGGTTGTTAAGACACCAAAAATACCATAAAATATAACTTCTTTTGTACATACTTTTTTAATGAGTTCTTTTAATTTTTCCATTTCTTATCACTCTCAATTTCTTATTTTATTCTTTTGATAAGCATTATACTAACATAGATTAGATAGAAAAGCAAGAAAATGCTTATACAAAATAGAAAAAGCCATACGCCATATGCAGAAGGCAAATGACGTATAGCAAATGGATTTTTAGCAAGATGAAGCTGTCCGAGATACATGAAGAATTCTGCGCTTACGGCGACGGCCGATTTCTCTGGAAAAAGAACAAATTCCATAAGAAGTATCTGTGTATATTTTCACTACCTGAAGCAAAAGATGATTTCTATGCTTCTTTGCGCGAATAATATAGCCGGATACCAGGCCTTCAAGCAACAAGAAATCCTGCGGTATGTATGGAATATCTATAACATAACCGTAAGGCGCTCTTGGGTCAAAATCAGATGGTAAGACCTCCGGAAAATAACACCAAGAATCTACCTCCTTGCAAGTGACAGGTCTCATCTCAAAATCCCGATTAGGATTTGAAATGGGAGTTTGTTTTTGTTTTTTACATTTTTTTTCCATAACAGTTCCTTTCTACAAATATTTTTATGTTACCAATATATTATAATCTATATTCTCTTGCTTTTCAATGGTTTTATGGAATAAAATGCTTAAGTTTATTTTTAGTTTGTATAATTAGTTTTCTTGTTTGCTTTAAAGAATTTGTACGATTATTTTTTGTATTATAGCAAAAAGGTAAAGTGAACTTTTTAATTCTTAAATAATATAATAGAGTGCATATGTTCAAAATAACTTTTTGTTTTTATACTATATGGATATAAATTCCTATAATAAAAAAAACTTGGATACAATCATGTACCAAGTTTTGGCAGGGGTAGAAGGATTTGAACCCTCACAGGCAGTTTTGGAGACTGATGTGCTACCATTAACACTATACCCCTATATAGAACAGTTATTATCTTAGCATAAAAAAAAAGAATATGCAATAGAAAAATAAAATTTTCTTATAAGAAATTACCAATATATCCTATAAATTTTATAGATAATAACATTGTAATCAGTCACAAAGTATAGTATAATAAAAAGGTACTTGGGGGTGTAATTGGTTTCGACAGTATCTTAGAAGTACAAACGGCGAGTAGTGGATGGTCGCTTTGGCCACTTAAAAAAAGCGAAAAGTAAATATAAACGCTGATAAACAAGAATTAGCATTAGCTGCCTAAGCGCAGTTACGTCTTACTAGAAATGCCCACGTTTTTAGATAGGGCGCCGATTAGTGGGAAACGAATCTATTTCTTGCCATAGAAATAGGGGGTATAAAAATGGCTACTTTATCATTATGTTTGTTTGTTAATGTAAGGATAGAGGAAATTTAATAACAAACTACACTCGTAGAAGTAGGTATGGAAAAGGTATTGGACAGGAGTTCGACTCTCCTCACCTCCACCAACATATAAAAATACTGCACAGATTTTGTGCAGTATTTTTTGGTTACTTATATTTTGCTTTTAAATATCTTTATATTGTTTGATTTTAAATACGATAATTCCTAATGTCATAATTAAACCGAAAATACCAAACATAAGAATAGAAGAAGTACCGGTTTGTGGAAGTGTTCCAGCAGCAGTAGTGTTATCTTTTGTAATAGAATTCTGATTGGTATGTTCTGTGTTATGATTAGAATTGTTAGAGTTGCAATCTTTACAAGTTCCATCTGTTGGATGCTTTTGTGTTAGTTGATAGCCACATTCAGAACAGGTTGCAGAGTGAGTACCATTTAGATTATCCGTATAACTTGTAAAAGAATGTACTTCTAAAGAATTGGGTTTAATGGTTTGACATTTGGAACATTCTTGCCAATGTTGTGTAGCATTATTTTTAGAATTATAAGTATGCTTACAAGGAATGGTAGGTTCTATAGCATGACAATTGGTACATTCACCATTTTGATAACTGTGCTCTTGTACTAAAGTATACTGACATTCAGAACAAGTACTAGAGTGGGTACCGTTTAAATTATCTATATAGTTTGTGTAAGTATGTGCTTGTAAAGAATTTGGTTTAACTACTTTACATTTAGAACATTCTTGCCAATGTTGTGTAGTATTATTTTTAGAAATATAAGTATGCTTGCAAGGAATAGCAGGTTCCACAGCTAAGCAATCTATACATTTACCGTTTTGATATACATGTTCTTTGGTTAATGTGTAATTGCATTGCGAACAATGACTAGTGTGAGTACCATTTAAATTATCTGTATAGTTCGTATAAGTATGTACTTGTAAAGAATTCGGTTTAACCATTTGACATTTAGAACATTCTTGCCAATGTTGTGTAGTATTGCTTTTTAGAGTATAAGTATGTTCACAAGAAACGGTAGGTTCTATAGCTTGACATTTTGTACATTTACCATTTTGATAAGTATGTTCTTCCATAAGCGTATAATGACAAGAGGCACAAGTTGCAGAATGAGTACCATTACTAGTATCTGTCCAACTATTGAATACATGTTGTGTAGAAGTTCCCATATAAGTATGAGAACAGCCGGCTACAGAACAAGCATAGATAGGTGTGTGGGCGGTTGGTGTTGTGTTATAGTTAGAAATGGTATTAGATTGATTATGCGTTTGATACTGTAAATTACATACCGTACATTTACCACCATTCTCATGAGTAGCACCAGTATGATTTTGACTAGTTCCTTCATAAGTATGAGAACAACCAGCTACAGAACAAGCATAAATAGGAGTATGAGTAGTTGGTGTTGTATTATAGTTAGAAATGGTATTAGATTGGCTATGTGTTTGATACTGTAAATTACATACCGTACATTTACCACCATTCTCATGAGTAGCAC
>CATZDQ010000049.1 GCA_958417695.1 uncultured Clostridiaceae bacterium
AATAGAATTAACGACTGGTGGAGATTATGGTTATACATTTAGAGTGATGCCAAAACATAGAATGCTATTAGATTCTGAAAACTTAGATTTAGTAAAATGGATAACCAAATAATCAAACAAAAGCTTCCTTTTTAGGGAAGCTTTTGTTTTGGGACAATAGGAATTACAAAGAAATCCATTGCTCCTTCCAAAAGATACATGGCTGTATGTTGGAAAGAAGCTCTTGCTCAAAAATAGGATATAACCTATAAGTAAAAGCATTTAAGGATAATGGATAACAAAATACCTGATGATTTTTTTCCATAGCTTCTATACAAAAAGAAATATGATTTGGAAGAAAGCTTGTGGAAATATAACAGGCACCCCTTAAATATAAGTATTCTAATTCCTTTATCTCTTTGGTAAATTCACACCGAGCATGGTACAATCTACCATCGTACTGTAGGAAAATGATGAAATGTTTAGTTAAAATTTCTGTTTCTGATAAAACACGAGATTTCATAATATTTCCTTTCTGTTTTTTAAACAACGAGTTTGCAATAACGTAAAATAATATAACATAAATAACTAGAAAATACAAGATGAGAATCAAAAGAGATAAAGTAAAAAAGGAAGCTAAAAAACTATTGAAAGATAAACTTTTTCATGATATAATGAACCATGTTTTAAAAGGAAGAATAAAATAAGATAGCTAAGGAAGCTAAAAATAGGGGGAAATAATATGAGAAAAACAAAAATAGTTTGTACAATAGGACCAGCTACCGGTGATGTAGAAACACTAAAAAAATTAATTTTAGCAGGTATGAATGTAGCTAGAATTAATTTTTCACATGGTGGATATGAAGACCAACAAAAGCCTTTTGTAGAAGCTGTTAAACAAGCAAGAGAAGAATTAAATATGCCAGTAGCTTTATTATTAGATATGCAAGGACCAGAGATTAGAACAGGAAAGTTACAACAATCACCAGTTGTGTTACAAGCAGAAGAGACATTTACTTTAGTAAATGAAGACATTATGGGAGACAATACAAAAACGAGTGTTAGTTATAAAGAATTATATAAAGATTTAAAACCAGGAGAAGTGGTTTTAATAGATGATGGAAAAATTGAATTAGAAGTTCTGAAAATAGAGGGAAAAGATATTGTTTGCAGAGTAACCAATGGTGGAGAATTGGGTAGTAAGAAGAGTATTAATTTACCTGGAACGCATGTAAATTTACCAGCACTAAAAGAAAAAGATATTCAAGACTTAAAAGATGGATGTCTTCATAACTTTGATTATGTAGCTGCTTCTTTTGTTAGAAGTGCAGAAGATATTCGCCAAATTAAAAAAGTATTAGAGGAAAATGGTGGAAAAGATATTAAGATTATCTCTAAAATAGAAAATCAAGAAGGAATTGATAACTTTAAAGAAATTTTAGAGATTAGTGATGGCATTATGGTTGCCCGTGGAGATATGGGAGTAGAGATACCATTAGAAGAAGTACCAATTGTACAAAAAAGGTTTATCCAAGAATGTAATCGTGCAGGAAAAATGGTAATTACAGCGACCCAAATGTTAGACTCTATGACTACTAATCCAAAACCTACAAGAGCAGAAGTTAGCGACGTAGCTAATGCTATCTTTGATGTAACAGGAGCTATCATGTTATCAGGAGAAAGTGCTATGGGAAAATACCCTGTACAATGTGTAGAGGTGATGAGCCGTATTGCTAATGCTGTAGAAAAAGAGATTAGTTATTGGAAGAGATTTTCTAGAAGAGAACATGATTTATCAGACTTAAATTATGAATTCAACTTAAATCATAGTGTAACAGGAACCGCTATGGAAATGAATGCAAAAGCAATTTTTGCTTATACAGAAACAGGAGATACGCCAAGAATGATTTCTAGTTTCTTACCAGGTTGCCCAATTTATGCATTGACAACGAACGAAAAAACATATAGACAATTAGCTTTAGTATGGAACACCATGCCAATTTTAGTAAAAGGAAAGAAAACGCCAAATGATGTTATAGCAGAAGGAATAGAAGAAGCAAAAAGACGTGGATATGTAGAGCAAGGAGATATTATTGTTCTAGCAGGTGGTGCTTCTATTTTATCCCATCATGAAGATGCTATGAACCGTACTATTGGAGGAGTTATTAAAATTTAAAAAAGAAAATATACAAATTATACAAAATACCAAGAAGGAGAAATCTTCTTGGTATTTTTGACTTGTTTACAAATCTTTTTGAACTAAAATTTCTGCAATTCTTTTAGGAATTGTTGTTATAAAAGTGGTGGAAGGGCTTTCTAAATCTATAAATTGGACATATTGTATAGTTTCTGCTGATAAGTTTTTGAAACCAAAGGAAAAAGAATCGATAACGAATTCATAGAAAATATCGTATTCATCAAAATGCATAGCTATACCATCTTTGGTATAATTGTGAAAAGTCCAATTACTTAACAAATGTATGATTTCTTGTTTCTCTTCCTCAGATAGAGATAAATAAATAGTCCTTTTTTCTGTACTATTAGGAACAAACGTATAATGTTTTCCATAGATAGGCATAGAAATAGAAAAGGATTTATAATATAGTGAATCTTTATTATGTATATATATAAAGAAAATGAAAGATATAATCATGAAAAAGATAATTAAAATAATAAAAATGCGTTTTTTAAGAGACATGATTTACCCCACCTTTCACCAACATTATAATGCTTTTTCAAATATATGTAAATCTTTACTATTATCTTTTGATAGATATTCAGTAAAAATTCTTACATATTTTTTATTATTGTCTATATCAAGAAAATATTTATGATATTGTTTTAGTATATTTTTTCTTTCTAAATCAGAATTATTCAGTATATTGAGCTGAGTAATGGCTTCTTTTCTTATTTCATTTAGTTCTATATCATTTAATTCGGGAAGCTATTTGTAATAATACCTCCTTGGTAATTAGATAATTTCATAATGCTAAAACATATATATCATAAAATAAGAATATATTCAAATTCCATTTTATGTATTTTAACCATTTATTACCATTTTACGACTTTTTTCATTATATATAATCATTTTACAATGTTTTAAATAATTAGAATAAATATAAACGTAGAATAGTTTTTTAATGTCTTAAAAACTAAAAAGAAGCCATCTTACAAAAATCTTACAACTTACTTGCAAAATGCAAAGGACAGGAAAGAACTTTTACCATATACTAAGATAAAATATGGCAAAGGGGATTTACGAATGAAAACAAGTAAAAGAAAACAAGAATTACAAAAACAAAGAATGATTGTTTTAGGTATTGCATTTTGTATAGTAGTGATACTAATAGGAGTTATTTGTTTACTAACCAGGAAACCAAATGAAGAAAAAACAACACAGGTACAAACAGGAAAGGAAAAAGAAAACCAAGTAACCAATGAAAATAGTATGCAGACGAGTAGTAACCATGTGGCAGAGCAAGATTGGAAGTTAATGCTAGCCAATCGCGAAAATACTATACCAGAAGATTACCAAATACCGCTTGCTAAAATAGAAGGACAGTTGTATTTTGATGAAAGAGCATTACCATATTTAAATAAATTAAGAAATGCTGTTATAGAAGCAGGATATAGCAATCTATGGATACAATCTTCTTATAGAAGTATAGAATTACAAAAGAAATTATTTTCTGATAAAGTAGATAGCTATATAAAAAAAGGAAAAGGAAAACAAGAAGCAGAAAAATTAGCTATGCAAGTAGTCAATAAACCAGGACAGAGTGATCACAATTTAGGATTAGCTGTAGATTTTAACTATGTGAATGAAGATTTTAAAAATTTAAAAGTTTATCAGTGGCTATGTGACCATGCACATGAATATGGTTTTATATTGCGTTATCCAGAAGATAAAGAATCTATTACGGGGGTTAGCTATGAACCTTGGCATTGGCGTTATGTAGGAAAAGAACATGCGAAGAAGATAAAAGAAAAGCAGTTATGCTTAGAAGAGTATGTAAAAGAAAGAAATACATAGTAGAGTAATCCAAAAGAATCGTCTAATAAACGATTCTTTTTTTCATGTATGTGTTAGAACTTATTAAAGGAAGGAAATCTATACTTTTTCCCATAAACCCCTTTAAAAAAATGGGAAAATAGTATAAAATAGAACAAATTGTTTATTAAAGGAAAGGAACTATATGAATAAAAAATGGGAGTGTTATCCAGTCGATGAAGAAAAAGTAGAACAAATTGCACAGAAATATCAGATAGGAAAACTATTAGCCAATATCTTAGTTAATAGAAACATTGTAGAAGAAAAAAAGATTACCACTTTTCTAGAGCCAACTAGAAATGACTTTTATAATCCATTTCTTATGCCAGATATGGAAAAAGCTGTTAATAGAATTTTGCAAGCCATCCAGAAAAAAGAAAAAATCATGATTTATGGAGATTATGATGTAGATGGTATTACGAGTATTACGGTATTAAAGAAATTTATGCAAGAAAGAGGTGCTTTAGTTGCAGACTATATTCCTAATCGTTTAGAAGAAGGATATGGACTAAACAAACCAGCCATACAAAGCATAGTAGAACAAGGGTATTCTTTAATGGTTACGGTAGATTGTGGAATTTCAGCAATAGAAGAAGTCGCCTATGGTAACGCATTAGGTTTAGAAACGATTGTAACAGACCACCATGAACCAGGAGAAAATTTACCAGATGCACTAGCCGTTGTAGATGCAAAAAGAAAAGATAGTATATATCCATTTAATCAATTAGCAGGAGTGGGTGTGGTTTTTAAAGTTATCCAAGCCATTAGTCAAAAATTACAATTACCTGAAAAAGAATACCTAAAATATTTAGATATTGTATGTGTGGGTACCATTTCTGATATTGTACCATTAGTAGATGAGAACAGAGTCATTGCTAAACTAGGATTAAAATTGGTGGAAGTAACTAAAAATGTAGGACTAAGAACATTATTAGAATTATCAGGATATAAGCAAGTAGATTCTAACACCATTTCTTTTGGGATTGCACCTAGAATCAATGCTTGTGGAAGAATGGGTAAAGAAAGAGAAGCTTTGAACCTATTTTTGACCACAGACCCGATAGAAGCTAGAAATATAGCTAATCGATTAAATGCTTACAATAAAGAAAGGCAAGACACAGAAAAGGAAATTTTTAAACAAGCGGTAGAACAAATAGAACAAGCAAGTAAAGAATCAGAAGTTATTATATTAGGAGATAGTCGTTGGCATCATGGCGTTATTGGCATTGTATCTTCTAAAATTACAGAGAAATACTTTAAACCAAGTGTATTAATTTGCTTTGAAGAGAATGAAGGAAAAGGCTCTGGTAGAAGTATTCCAGGATTTGATTTGTTTGAAGCTTTAAGTCATTGTCAAACCTATTTGGATAAATTTGGTGGACATAGTATGGCGGTAGGCGTTAGTGTAAAAAAAGAAAATTTTGAAAAATTTAAAAAAGAATTTGAAGAATATGCACATAATAGTGCTATTCATGATATAATACCTATCATTCCTATTGATAAAGAAGTAACCTTAAAAGATATTCAAATGGAACAAGTCAAAGAATTAAGTAAATTGGAGCCTTTTGGGGAAGCTAATAAAACACCTCTATTTTTATATAGAAATTTAAAAATACAAGCCATAAGAGCTCTATCAGAAGGAAAACATTTAAAGCTAACCTTAAAAGATGAGCATTTCTTTTTAGATGGTATTGGGTTTAATTTAGGGGATTTAACACAGGAATATTGTATTGGTGATAAAGTCGATGTTGTAGGTACTTTAGAAATCAATAGCTTTGGTGGCAGACAAACGATACAAATGAATATTAAAGATATGATGAAATCTGCTAGCAAATAAGAATAAAGGAAGTGAAGCTATATGCAAGAAACAGAAAAGAAATTCACAATAGAAGATATTTTAAATAAGATGAAAAAAAATAACAGAAAAACAGATGTCAAGCTAATTACGAAAGCTTACTTATTTGCTAAGGAAAAACATGGAGAGCAACTAAGAAAATCAGGAGAACCCTATATTATACATCCACTACAAGTTGCTTATACCTTAGCAGAACTAGGCTTAGATGATAGTACAATTTGTGCAGCCCTATTACATGATGTAGTAGAAGATACCGATATAACCCATCAAGATTTAGTAAATCAATTTGGCAGTGAAATAGCCGATATGGTAGATGGTGTTACCAAGTTAAGCAAATTAAATTATGAGTCTGTAGAAGAAGAGCAAGTAGAAAATTATAGAAAAATGTTTTTAGCCATGGGAAAAGACATCCGTGTTATCATGATAAAACTAGCAGATAGATTGCACAATATGAGAACTTTAAAATATCTATCTAGAGATAGACAAATTGCTAATGCCAAAGAAACCATGGAATTATATGCACCATTAGCCAATCGTATGGGTATCTATTCTCTAAAATGGGAATTAGAAGATTTAGGATTTAAATATTTATATCCAGAAGAATATAGAGAAATTGTAGAAGGTATTGATAGAAAAAGAGAAGAAAGACTAGAATTTATTGACCGTATAGAAGAGCAAATTAAACAAGAATTAAAGAAACAAAAAATAGATGCTCAAATTAATGGAAGAGCTAAGCATTTATATAGTATTTATCGTAAAATGAAAAGAGACAATTGTACTTTAGACCAAATTTATGACTTATTTGCTCTTAGAATTATTGTGAATTCTGTAAAAGATTGTTATGCTGCACTAGGTGTTGTACATGAATTATACAACCCAATGCCAGGTAGATTTAAAGATTATATTGCCGTGCCAAAACCAAACTTATATCAATCACTACATACGACTTTAATTGGAGAAAAGGGAACTCCTTTTGAAGTACAAATACGTACATGGGACATGCATCGTATTGCAGAATATGGAATTGCTGCTCACTGGGCATATAAAGAAGCTAGTTTTTCAAAAGGCAAAAAGGCCAATGTACAAGTATCAGATGATAAATTAGCATGGCTTCGTGAAACGTTAGAATGGCAAAAAGATATGCAAGACCCACAAGAGTTTTTAAATACCTTAAAAACAGAGTTATTTGAAGATGAAGTGTATGTATTTACGCCAAGAGGAGATATCAAAGTATTACCAAGAGGTAGTACTCCCATTGATTATGCCTATAGTATCCATGCAGAGATAGGACATCATATGACTGGTTGTAAGATTAATAGCAAAATGATGCCAATTATTACAAAATTACATAATGGTGATATTGTTGATATTATTACTTCCGATAATGCTAAAGGACCAAGTCGAGATTGGCTTAAATTTATCAAAAGTTCGACAGCTAAAAATAAAATTCAAGCATGGTTTAAGAAAAACCAAAGGGAAGAAAATATTGTTAAAGGAAAAGACTTAATTGAAAAAGAGATTAAAAGAATAGGTATGGATTATAGTGAATTATTTAAAATAGAGTTCATACAAGGTGCTTTAAATCGATACAAATTTGCATCTATAGAGGATATGTATGCAAGTGTAGGTTTTGGAGCCATTTCTGCTGGAAAAGTAATTGCTAGAATTTTAGAAGAATATAGAAAAGTTCATAAAGAAGAAAATGTAGAAGAGAAGATAGAACAGTTAAATAAGAAAACAAGTCAACCAACTGTTTCTAAAACAGGGATTATTGTAAAAGGAATTGACAACTGCTTAGTAAAACTATCAAAATGTTGTAATCCTGTACCAGGAGACCAAATTGTAGGTTATATTACCAGAGGAAGAGGCGTGTCTGTTCATAGAGCAGATTGTAAAAATCTAAAAGATTTATTTTTAGATGAAGAAAACAGAATGATTGATGTCTATTGGATTGATGAAAAAACAGCTTCTTATAATGTAGATATTGAAGTATATGCCAATGATAGAACAGGACTTTTATCGGATATTATTGCACAAATCAGTGATACGAAATGTAAGTTAATAGCGGTTTCTTCAAGAGCTAATAAAGAAAGAATTGCCATTACAGAAATGACGGTAGAAGTAGAAAACCTAGAACAATTAAACCAGGTATTAAAAGCCTTAAGGAAAATTGATAGTGTTTATGAAGTAAAACGTAAAAAATAACATGTAAAGGATGTTTAAGAAAGAGGTAAGAAAAAATGATACTAAAGAGATTACAAGTACAAACACAGCTTGCAGAACCAACGAATTGTTACATTGTAGAAGATGAACAAACCAAAGAGACTATGGTTGTGGACCCAGGTGGAGAACCTGAAAAGATTATAGAGATGCTAGATGCTTTAGGCATAGAAAAATTAAAATACATTTATTTAACACACTGCCATGGAGACCATTTTGGAGGAATTCTAGAATTGAAAAAACAAAAAGGCGGAAAAATATTAATTCATAGGAAAGATGCGCCAGGGCTATATGACCAATCTATTAGTTTAACAGATTATATTGGTATGCAAGATATGGAATTAGAAGCGGATTCTAGGGTAGATGATGGGGATACTATCCATGTGGGAAATATTGAATTAAAAGTGATTCATACACCTGGACATACCCAAGGTGGTAGCTGTTTATATTGCAAACAAGAAGGCTTTTTATTATCAGGAGATACCTTATTTAAAGGAACTTGGGGAAGAACCGATTTACCAACTAGTAATTTTGAAGAGATTATTTATTCTATTACCAATAAATTAGCAGTTTTACCAGATGATACAATTGTGTATCCAGGTCATGGTAGAATGACGACAATTCGAGAAGAAGAACCGATTTATTTAGCATTAAGACCAAGAAAAGAATAAACTGTTAAAATAGGCATTCTATTTTAACAAAAAAAGGAGGAAAGAAAAATGAGTGATATAGTAGAGCCAAGAACCTTACCCGGTTTTATGGAATTATTGCCAAAAGAGCAAATTGCTTTTAATCAAATGAAACAAACCATTCAAAACACTTATGAAAAATTTGGCTTTTTACCAATAGATACCCCTATTATTGAAATGGCAGAAGTACTACTTGCTAAAGCAGGAGGAGAGACTGAAAAACAAATTTATCGTTTTGAAAAAGGGGATAATGATTTAGCTTTAAGATTTGATTTAACAGTGCCATTAGCCAAATATGTAACCCAATATAATAATGAACTTAGTTTTCCGTTTAGAAGATATCAAATTGGAAAGGTATACAGGGGAGAAAGACCACAAAAAGGTAGATTTCGTGAATTTTATCAATGTGATATTGATATTATTGGAGATGGAGAACTAAGTATACAAAATGATGCTGAAATGCCAAGTGTCATTTATCAAACCTTTCAAGCTTTAGGTTTTGAAGATTTTACGATTTGTATGAATAATCGAAAAATACTAAATGGTATGTTTGAAGCGCTAGAGCAAAGTGAAAATGCTATAGAAATTATGCGTATTATAGATAAATTAGAAAAAATAGGAAAAGATAATGTAGTGGCTATGTTAGCAGACTTACAAATTAACCAAGAAACTATAAATGCTATTATGCAGTTTATGGATATTGATGGCACTACAGATGAGAAGTTACAAGCATTAGAGCAACTACCTTTTAGCAGTCATAGTGAATTATTCAGACAAGGATTAGAGGAACTAAAACAAGTCGTTTATTATGTAAGAAAGTTTGGTGTTCCAGAGAAAAACTTTAAAGTAGATTTAACGATTGCTAGAGGCCTTGATTATTATACAGGTACAGTCTATGAAACTTTCCTAAATGCCTATAGAAATATTGGTAGTGTTTGTTCTGGTGGTAGATATGATAATTTAGCACAATATTATACGGATAAAAAATTACCAGGGGTTGGCATTTCGATTGGATTAACACGTTTATTTTATCAATTAAATGAACTACAAGTATTAGAGCAAAGACAAAAATCTATTGCAAAAGTATTGGTGGTTCCGATGACAGAGGATATTTCAGAGGCTTTAAGAATAGCAACTGTGCTTAGAAATGAGAATATTGCTACAGAAGTGTATTTAGAGAATAAAAAGATAAAAGCAAAAATGAAATATGCTAATCACCTAGAAATTCCTTATGTCATTTTATTAGGAGAAGATGAAATTCAAAATAAAACAGTAACTTTAAAGAATATGGAAACTGGAGAACAAGAGGCATTAACTTTAGAAGCGGTTATAGAAAAGTTAAAATAGTAAAATAAAACAAGTA
>CATZDQ010000050.1 GCA_958417695.1 uncultured Clostridiaceae bacterium
CATAACTATAATCATCATCCCAACTACTAGAAGAGCTAGTATCCCAGCTACTAGAGGAAGAGGAACTAGAACCCCAATCACTAGAAGAATCACTATCATAGCGGTCAAAACTGCCTACATCTGCTAATGAATATGTGGAAATTGACAAGATAAGGCATAGAATTAACATGACAATTTTCTTTTTCATACTTCTCTTACGTTCTCCTTTTTATTTTCTTAAGTTTATCATAATTTAAGCACCTCTTTTTGTCAATCTTTTTCGACAAAATCTCTTAAAGTTATTTTTTCCAATTTTTCTAGTTTTTATAGATATTTTTTTGAATATCTATCCTCTTTTGCTCATAATTTTATTTAAAATAGTAGACTTTTTTGTCTGTTTATTGTAGAATGGTTTTCATGAATAAAAAATAGGAGGATTTCTATGGAAACATTACCTTTGATTGTAAAATATTTAGCAACTGCTTTTGTTGGCATGATTCCCATTATCGAGTTAAGAGGTGCCATTCCCGTAGGTGTATTTACCTTCCATTTAAACTATGTAGAGTCTTTTATCGCAAGTTTTATTGGAAACATCATCCCTGTCTACTTTATTGTTAAATATATTAGACCTTTATTTGACTTTTTTGGTAGATGGAAACCCTTTAAAGTCATTATAGATTGGGCAAGTGAGAAGGCAACTAAGCATATTGAAGAAAGTGAAAGACTACAAAATTTTGCTGCACTAGGTCTATTTCTTTTCGTAGCCATTCCTTTACCTGGGACTGGTGCTTGGGTAGGTTCTTTGATTGCTAACTTCTTAGATTTACCACCTAAAAAAGCCATTCCACCAATTATTGCCGGTGTACTTACAGCAGGCGTGATTGTATTAACGCTAACCGCTATTGCTAATGGAGGTATTCAATATTTATTCCAACAGGTTGGTTAAGACTAGAAAATAAGAAGGAAAGTTATTTTTACTTTCCTTCTTATTTTTTACTTAAACAAAAATACCCCGTCCCTCATTGTTTTTTAAATTGGATGATGACTTTGAATAGGTCTCCGTCTAGGTATATGGAGAATTTTCCGCCTTGTAATTCGGTTAAACTTTGGGCTATCGATAATCCTAATCCGCTTCCTTCTGTATTTCTAGAACTGTCTCCTCTTACAAATCTTTGCATTAATTCGTCTGCTGTGATGTTTAGTCTTTCTTTGGATATGTTTTTGATTTGGATTTGTAGTTCGTTTTCTACTGGTACAATATCTACATATACTCTAGATGCTTCTAAGGCGTATTTGACAACATTGGCATACATGTTTTCTATGACTCTATATACATATCTACTGTCTGCTTCTATGATGCAATCTTCTTCTGGCATAGTTAGGTTTAGTTCTAGTTTTCTTTCTTGGAATTTGTCTTCAAATTCTCCTGATATTTGTTTCATGAGTTCTTTTACATTTAATTTTTCTATATTTAGTTTGATGTTTCCTGATGAGGCTTTAGATGCTTCTACTAAGTCTTCTGTTAGTCTTTTTAATCTTTGGGATTTGTTGTCTAATACTTCTAGGTATTCTCTTGCTCTGTCGTTAGGCATTTCTTCTTTTTTTAGTAAATCTACATAGTTTATGATAGAGGTAAGTGGTGTTTTGATGTCATGGGATACATTGGTAATCAGTTCTGTTTTCATTCTTTCACTTTTTAGGCTTTTTTCTATGGCATTGGAAAATCCTCTGGCTATATCATTGATATATTCTGCCATTTCTTTTAGGCTTTTTTCTAAGTCTTCTGATGCAATCACTACGTTTTCTTTTCCTTCATAAATTTCTTTTAATGATTCTTTAATATGGGCTAAATGTTTCATATATTTTAATACTTTGTAGAAACACCATATCCAGAATCCGATTAATACTAAGAACATGAAGAAACTACCTTGCATAGCAATGAGGATGCTACTAATGATGATGAATGCCCAATATAAGATAATCACTTTTTTAGTGGTTGCTGGGTTTTCTCTAAACGCTTTTTTTATTTGTTTCCACTGTCTTCCAAAGGCTCTTAGCATTTTAGAAATCCATAGTTCTTTGAAGAAGGTTTTTGCTTTCATTCTTTTGATAGTAGTAACACCTATTACTGCACATATGATATAGGCTACAAAGTAGTCAATTGCCCAGAATGATAGAATTAAAAAGTTTGGTGTTATGGTTTCTAAGACATTTGCTATGAGCATTACAAAGAATAACATGAGAAAAACTATGATACCGATTATTTCGTAGGGCAATTTATCTAATGAGTTTAGGGCTATCCCTTCTATTCCTTTTTGATGGCCTATTGACCAAATTAGATAGACGCCAATTGCTAATAAGAGGATGACACAGATGGGAATAATATACATTGGTACATTTTCTAAGGTTAGCATAGAGTCATAAAAGACTTTTTGCATATATATGTCATTTCCACTTTCTAATTTATTTTGGTCAAAAGCTATATATATGGTGAATCGGTCATTTTTTAGTCTTTCTATGGTTTCTAAACTGTAGTCATATTTTAAGTTTTGCTCTGTCATTTTCTGCATATCTGTCTGGATGCTATTTCCTTCATAATACCAGTGATATGGTTGTTGTTTTAAATTTTCTATTTCTTCTTGGTAGTTTTCATTTCGCATATTGGTGTATATGGTATTTTCTTGTTTATCTATGATGACATAGTCATAATATTTGGTTGTATTTCCCATTCGCCCACCATTTTGATAATAGACTTTTTCTCCTGCATCTTTTATCAGTGAATAGTCATAAAAGTAGGAATAATAGTATGTTATTTCTTCTGAGTCTTCTTCTTGGATAGGTTGTATTAAATAGTGATATATATTTTGTAGTACAGAATAGTATTGACTGGCAAATGTTTCTGTTTGATAGTAGTCTTTTACATGCATGTTATATTGGTTTTGTCTTTGGTAAGAAAGATATACTGCACTCATAAGAAGTATTAATACTATAATGGGTATGAATATATAGCATATGACTTTTAATAAGCCTGATTCTTTGATTCGTTTCACTTTTTTTCCTTCTTTCTTTTTTGTTTTCTTACCCTATTTTTATTCGTCTATTTTTTCTATTTTATAGCCTATTCCCCATATGACTTTTAGGTATTTGGGGTCTCTAGGATTTATTTCTATTTTTTCTCTAATGTGTCTAATATGTACGGCAATTAAGTTTTCTGCTCCATAAGCTTCATCTTCCCAAACATTTTCATAGATTTGTTCTATAGAATATACTCTTCCTTTATTTTTAATTAGGAATTTTAAGATGTTGTATTCTGTTGGTGTTAGTTTAATTTCTTTTCCTTCCATGAGTACTTGTTTGGTATTGTCGTCGATGCGTAATCCTCCTGTTTGGTATATGTTTTCATTTTCTTGTTCTGTTTGGGCAATGGAGCCTAATGATGTGTACCTTCTAATTTGTGAATTGACTCTGGCAATTAGTTCTAATGGATTAAATGGTTTGGTTACATAGTCATCTGCGCCTTCATTTAGTCCTGCTATTTTATCATAGTCTTCTGATTTGGCAGATAACATAATGATAGGTATTTTTTTGTCTTTTCTAACACGGTTTGCTACTGTCATGCCATCCATTTCTGGCATCATAATATCTAGAATTAATAGATGCACTTCTTGTTCCTTTATAATTTGTAAGGCTTCTTTTCCATTATAAGCTTTTAATATATGATATCCTTCTTTACTTAAATAAATTTCTATCGCTTTTACTATTTCTTTATCATCATCACAAATTAATATATTATACATATCCTTTCCCCCTCTTTTCTCTGTCTTCTAGTATACCACATATTTCTTAAGAAAAAAACTAGTAATTGATTAAGGTTTTATTAACTTACCTTTTCTTTTTTATTTTGTCCATGTGGACCTGGTCCCAATGGACAAAACTGTCCACTGGGGACACTGCTTATTTTTCTTTAATTATATTTTTTTGTTTTTTCTTTTATTTCTTCATTCCTGCAAGGTTATATATTATTCTTATTTAATTGAAAAAGAAAGATAATTACCTTTTCTTTTGGCAATTACCTTTCTTTTTTCTATAATGGATAAGTCTATTTAATTCCTATAATAAATGCCACATTTACTAAAGAGGCACTTCCCGAAAAAGATATACTGTCTCCTGCTTGAATATTTGAATATCCATAAGTTAGATTACACAATTGAAAACTATTTGAGTACGTCCCTACATGACTCTTATTAATGATTTGTGTAGCTTTTGGTGCATTAAGATTAATTTTTATAGAAGTATCTAATACATCTCTACCCCCAGAATACGATACAATGATATAAGCGTAATTTTCTTGAAAAGTATAAGATGCTGGATTTGCCCATCCCACAGCAGACCAATGTAATAAGATAGGTTGTGTAGCATTATTATTGGTTCCAGTTAGTAAATTTCCATTTACCCATGCAGTTTTTCCTGTTAAAATATCTTGGCTAGTGGCTGTTGCAATTGTTTGACTAGCTAAGCTATTGGCCATTACTTTTCCAGAACCATTATGATAACCTTCTGGTATTAAATAACTTTGTCCACAATTTATATTACTACTTATCGCTTCTCTATTAGGCATGGTTCCAGTTAATAACTTTCCTCCACTATAGGCTTTATAACCAGACAATATTTTATCTGCTGTACTGTTAGTTTGAGCCAATATCCCATTTAAGGAATTTAATTGATTTTGCAATTCTTCTATTTGTTTCCTCAAACTTTTAATCGTTTCATCTTTTATCGTTGAATCTTCATCATCTGTTATTTGTCCACCAGTTTCTAGTTCATAATACAATTGATTTAGTTGAATTGCCTCTGCTTCTCCTGCCAAAAGAATATTTTGCCTTGCTTGTTTGGCTTTCGTAATAATACCACCTTCCCCTACGGTCATATTCAAACTAATTCCTGCTAAAATAATTAAAATAATTATGGTTACTACTAAGCTAACTAATGTTATTCCTTTTGAATCTTTCATATTTTCCTCGCTTTTTCTTAATTTTTGTCCATGTGGACCTAGTCCCAATGGACAAAATTGTCCATTGGGGACACTGCTTATTTTTCTTCAATTATATTTTCTTGTTTTTTCTTTCTTTTTTCAATTTGTTTTATGTCACTTTGAATACAAAAAGTGAACACTCTTTATAAAACTTTTCTATTTTATAAAGAGCGTTCACTTCTTTTAACTAATTTCTATTTTATTTAGTTTTTACATATTTTATATATGTATATTTTTATATTTCTATATGTCAACATGTTTTTATTTTTCTGTTTATTATTTTATTTTTATTCGTTGATTTTTATTTTTTTATCATTTTATTTCTTTTTCTATACTTTTCTTATATTTCTTCTTGTTCTATATTTTTTACTTTTTGTTTTTTATTTCTATATTCAATAAAATCATCTAATAATAATTTTACAACTGCGATGACTGGTACAGATAGGAATATGCCTAACATTCCAAAATAAGCACCTCCTATTGTAATTGCAAAGATTACTAATAGTGGGTTGATTTTTAAAGAGTTTCCTACTATTCTTGGATTAATAATGTTGGCATCGATTTGTTGTAATATAATAACCACTACGAGCATCCATATAGCTTGTTGTAATCCTCCTGTAAAGAATGTGATGACGCCTGCTACTACAACGGCAATGATGGCTCCTACATATGGTATCAAGTTAAATAGTCCTATCATAAATCCTAGCAAAACGGCATATTTGACACCTAAGAGAGACATTCCTATAGAGGTTAGAATGCCTACTACAATGGCGTCTAAAAACTGACTAGCTAAGAAGTTGAAAAATATGGTGTTAGAGCGGTTAAAGTATTTATCGATATTTTGATACATTTTAGGTTTTAAAGTGGCTCCTGCTAGTTTTTTAAAAAATCCTATAATGGCTCTTCTATCTATTAGAATATAGGCTGACACGATAATGGCTACAAAGGTGTTAATGATTCCATTTGCAAAGCTGATAGCACCTTGTGCATATTGAGTTAATACTTCTATATTTAAGATTTCTTTTAAATCTATATTTTGGATGCTATTTATGGCTTTCATAATGATTTCATTTTTTAGGAAAGAGTCTTCTGGCATGTTTTGTATAGTACTAATAGCCATATTGTAATATCCTTGGAAGTTATTGGCTAAGTCAATTACACTCTTAACTACTGGTGGAATAATAAATGTAAACAATAATATGACTAATAAAATGGCAATTATATATACGATAATGACACTAATTGGTCTTGCTTGCTTAGATATCCATTTTGCTTTTTTAGCTTTTTGTAGTCCATTTTCTATTTTTCTACATGGTAAATATAAAATATAGGCGATTAAAATGCCTATGAAAAAGGGCATTAAAATATCTAAAAAACTACCTATGGAATTGGTTATTTCTCCAAAATTATCTAATGTTTTATATACCGCTATCACCGCTACTGCGAAGCTAAACCAGTATAGCCATTTGGTCCAATTTTTACTTTTTTTCTCCATGTGTCTTGCACGCTTCTTTCTTATAATTTTATTTCTATACCGACTGGGCAATGGTCGCTTCCTAATACTTGGGTATAGATACAACTTTCTTTTATTTTCTTTTCTATTGATTTTGAAACAATAATATAGTCAATTCTCCATCCTACATTTTTTTCTCTAGCATGAAACATATAGGACCACCATGAATAACAGTTTTCTTTATCTGGATATAAATAACGAAAAGAGTCTGTAAATCCTGCTTGTAGTAGCTGCGTCATTTTTCCTCTTTCTTCGTCTGTAAATCCTGCATTATGATGATTCGTTGCCGGATTCTTTAAATCTATTTCCTTATGAGCTACATTTAAATCTCCACAATAGATGACTGGCTTTTTTTGATTTAACTTAGATAAATATTTTCTAATCTCATCTTCCCATTCCATACGATAAGATAATCTTTCTAATTCTCTTTTGGAATTGGGTGTATAACAATTGACTAAATAAAATTTATCAAATTCTAAGGTAATTATTCTGCCTTCCTGGTCATGTTCTTCTATTCCTATACCATAAGTGACATGAATTGGCTCTTTTTTTGTAAATATAGCTGTTCCTGAGTAGCCTTTTTTCTTAGCACTATTCCAATAAGTATGGTATCCCTTGAATAGTTGTGCAATTGTTATATCGATTTGTTCTTCTTGCATTTTAGTTTCTTGTATGCAAAAAATATCTGCTTGCTCTTCTATAAAGAATTCTTGAAATCCCTTATTCATAGCTGCTCGTAAACCATTTACATTCCAAGATATTAATTTCATATAGAATCTCCTTTTCTATTTTTGCCTGATTATATCATAGATATCTACTTTCGTAAAGAAAAAAAGATATGTCTTCTATGATAAGAAAACATATCTTACTTTCATTTTTTAAAATTCATATACATAACATTCTAAGTTTCTTCTTCCAAATTGTAAACACTCATTATGTGTGGACATGAATATATCAATCTTATTATTAGAAATAGCGCCACCTCTATCTTGTACTACGAACCATCCTCCATTTGGTTTATTCTTAAAATAAGGAATATAAATAACGGTTCCTATCTTGTATCCTTTTCCTGCAGCAATAGTATACCATGGTGATGCTTTTGCTCCTGATGAAGTAATTCCATTTGTTTTTCCACAACATTTGATGCAAGCGTCATAAGCAGATGTGTTCATTGTTTTTACCTTTGGTGTGATGCCTTGTACTTTTTTTGCTAATGTAGAAGACGCTGTAAGTGCTGGATTATTGGTTGCTACTCTTTCTGTTCCTCTAGAACTGACTTGTACAGTTCTAACTTCTACAATTTTATTAACTGGTTCTTTTATTACTTTAGAAGCAATTTCTATCTTTTCAATTTCTACTTCATTTTGGTATTTAATTCTATAGGTTACTTCTTTTAATCCATTTACACCATTTTGTACCACATGATTTTGTTTTGTTCCAGTTCCTGTTGCTTCTTTGGTAATGGTTTCAAATGGGATAACTACTTGCTCTGTTATTACTTTTTCTACAATAGGGCTATAGTCTTGTAAAATTTGGTCTGCACTTACAATTTCTTCTGTTTGTGCAATTTCTGGTTTTTGGTTATCTACTTTGGTAATCACAATCGTTTTATTATCGGATAAAGTAGATTCTATATCTGGTGAAACCACTTCGTCTTCTAATAGAACAATATGGTTTTCCTCCAATATTTCGGATATTTTTGTTTTAGATGTTAAAACTGTCATTTCATAATCATTTGATAAGACAATTTTTACATTTATTAATTTTGCGCTGGATGCCATAACACCCATACCGGTTAGGAATATAAGTATTAAACTGATGCCTAATATTTTTATTAGTGATATCGATGCTTTATCATCTTTCTTCATAAAAATAAGTTCCCTCCTTTTATTTCTGCAACGTCTTTATTATACCATTGAATTGAAATCGTGTCAAATTATGACACTTTTTTGTATACTTACAGACGCAAAGCCTTTGTCCTTTGTTGTTATGTCGATTCTTTTCTTAATCGTTCTGCTTACTATATTCTATGCAGCTTGTACTAAAAAAATGACTATTTTTTGTAATATTTTCATCAAATATTCATGATTTATATATTGTATAAACACATATCCTGTGATATGATGGATATAATTTAATAAAGGAGGATTTTAAAATTATGGTTTGGATTATTCTTGGTATTATTGTCTTACTTATCATTGCTTTTGTTGTTCTATATAATGGACTAGTTACCAAAAGACAAAATGTTAAAAATGCTTGGAGTCAAATAGATGTACAATTACAAAGAAGGTTTGATTTAATTCCTAATTTAATTGAGTGTGTAAAAGGCTATATGGCTCATGAGCAAAGTGTTTTAGAAAAGGTTACCGAACTTCGTACTTCTTGGGCTAATGCTAACACTGTGGTTGAAAAAGCGGAATTAGATAATCAATTGTCTAATGCTCTAAAAACGATTATGGCCGTTTCAGAAAATTACCCTGATTTAAAAGCTAGCCAAAATTTCTCTGAATTACAAGAGGAATTGAGAACCACTGAAAATAAGATTTCCTTTTCTAGACAATTTTATAATGATAGTGTTACGATGTATAACACAAAGTTAGAATTGTTTCCTTCTAATATAGTTGCTTCTATGTTTGGTTTTAAACCAGAAACTTTATTTGAAGCTGAAAGCCAAGAAGCTAGAAAAAATGTAAAAGTGGATTTCAACAAATAAGATTTTTATAATGAGACGGAGGCTTTTCTTCCGTCTTGTTTTTTAGGAGGATTCTATGTTTCAAGATATTAAGAAAAATAAAATAAAAACAGGTATTATTGTTAGTATTTTTATTTTAGTTTTAACGCTTATTTTATATTATATCTGTATGGCCTTTGATTTAGGTCCCATTTCGATTGTAATTGCACTTGGTTTTTCTATCATTACTTCGTGGTCTTCGTATTATTATAGTGACCGTATTATTTTATCTTTAAATAAAGCAAGACCTGCTACCCATGAAGAAAACCAAAAATTAGTTAATATTTTAGATGCTCTTATCGTTTCTTCTGGTCTTTCTACTAAACCACAATTATATGTAGTAGAAGATGAACAGCCAAATGCTTTTGCAACTGGTCGTAATCCTGAACATGCCGTTATTTGTGTTACGACTGGTTTACTGGAGAAATTAGATTATTATGAACTAGAAGGAGTCGTCGCTCATGAATTAGCTCATGTAAAGAATTATGATATTTTATTATCTGCTATTGTTACCGTTATGGTTGGTTTAGTGGTTATGCTTTCTGATATTATGACTAGAACTTTTTTATGGGGTGGTCGCAGTCGCAAAAGTGAAAATAATAGCGGTGCTATTACTTTGTTAATTGGACTCATCTTTTTAATTATTTCTCCTATTTTTGCTCAATTAATGAAACTTTCTATTTCTCGCAGCCGCGAATTTTTAGCAGATGCTACGGCTATTCGTTTTACTAGAAATCCGCAAGGTCTCATTTCTGCTTTGCAGAAGTTGGAGGAAGATACACATTCTTTAAAGAATGCTAATAATTCTACCGCTCATATGTATATTGTTAATCCTTTTAGGAAAAATGCAGACAATGCAAAGCAACAGACTGGTGTATGGT
>CATZDQ010000051.1 GCA_958417695.1 uncultured Clostridiaceae bacterium
CTCTGCTGTTGCTTCTGCATGAAAGTCCACTAAAATACTATCTACTTTTCCTTGTAAACTCTCTACAATATCATTTACCACTAAAAATGGGTTTTCAGATTGAATGCCCATATCGGTTCTACCAATTGCATTGATAACCGCTATTTTTTTATTTTTTACCTCATAAATATGATATCCTTTACCCACAACCCCTCTAGAATAATTAGCTGGTCGTAATAAAATCGGGTCATCTATCAATTCAAAAATGTCTTTCTTTCCCCAAGTATGATTGCCCATCGTAATACAGGGTACTTGCATATCTTTTAATTCTTGGAAAATTCTTTTAGTAATGCCCATTCCTCCCGCTGCATTTTCGGCATTAACCACCATAAAATCAATGGCATATTGCTGTTTTAAAGTTGGTAAGCATTCTTTTAACTTTTTAACGCCTCCCTCACCAACTAAATCTCCTATGACTAATATATTCATTTTATAATATCCTTCTTTCTTACTTTAAGCTTTTTTCTTAGCTTTTCTATCATACTATATTTTAGGAAATTTCGCAATAGAAATAAACATTTGTAGTACAAAAGTCAATCTCTATCTGAAAATTAAAATAGAAAGTAGTTTTATCTACTTTCTAAATATACTTTTTCTATTTTATAAATCACTAATCTTTTCTTTTCCTATTATTTCTTTTAAAGAATGGTTTCAATATTTTCTTGTATTTGTTCTATACCTTGTTTTTGAGTTACCTGTATATCTATAATTTCAAAATTATCAAAAATGTCCTGTATCGTATATTTTACATTTTCACTACTTTTATATCCTTTGAAGGTTATTTCATAATTTGTATTTTCACTTAAGGAATACTTCTTATCCATTTTAACTACTGTCGGATTATCTTTTTGAAATTGTTCTACTACATAATACTTATACTCTCCACTATTATCTAATTTATCTAAATCAGAAACAATGAAAAAAGTTTTTACAAATTGTATTTCCTTTAATTGGTTTGTTTTTTCTACATTGACTTCTTCTAAAGTACTATAGGCATATCCCCATGTTCCGTATTTTACGGGTTCTCCATGTTCCATTCTATTCATATCACTTTGATACATATGAAATAAGATTAATACCATTATAAGTAAGACACTAGCTATGATTGTTATGACTACTTTTTTATTCATTTTTTAACCTCTCTTATTCTTTCTTTTCAATTCTATTGGCAGTTTGTATATTAAAATTCTCTTAAATTAACTAATTTTTTTATACCATATATGCTATAAAATGTAAATATTTTTTTATAAATACTTTCAACATTGTGTCTTTTTTAATTTCTATTTTTAGAATATTTCTTCAAGACTTGTATATACTGTAAATAAAGAACACATAGGAAGGAGAAAAGAACATATGAACACCAAAAGAGTATTTGAAATTATGAAAAATAAGGAAATCCATGATATCTATTACGAGGAGCGTCCTGTATGGATTCAAGAAGTAAAAGATAATGTTGCTAAAGTAGGCTTCATGGATAATAATGAAGAAAAAAACGTTTATATTGAAGACTTATATGAAAGTAATTTATATAATTCCTAGGAAACAAGAAAAAGAATATCCTATCTTTTATCAAAATAGGATATCCTTTTTCTTTTATACGCCTGTTACTATCTGTACGTTGTAACCAATAAACAAACCAGTCTCTATAACCCCTACAATTTGTTTTAATTGTTTTTCCAAAGGCGCTTCTATTTTATCAAACCACGCATGTAATATAACATTTCCATTGTCTGTTATAAGAGGTTGGTCTGTATTCTTAGACATTCTTAATTCTAGTTTGGTAGCCCCCAACTTTTTTACTTCTTCCATAACATAGGAAACTGCAAGTTTATGACATTCTATAGGAACAGGATGTCTTTGTCCTAATGGAGATACCCATTTGGTAGTATCAATTAGAATATAATTTTCTCTACAATTTACCAGATTTAATTTTTCTCTAAATAAAGCCGCACCCATTCCTTTTATCATCCAGTGCTGATTATCCACCTCATCTGCTCCATCAAAACACCAATCTAATATATGTCCTTCTAAAGTTACCACTGGTATTTCTAATTCATGGCATAAATTTTCTATAATCGTAGAAGTTGGTACAGCTTGAATATGTAGATTTTCTTCTTTCACTTTCTTACCAATTTCTAAAACGGTTAAGTAAGAAGTAGAACCAGAACCAAACCCTATGGTTTCTCCCTCCTTCACTCTTTGTGCCATTTTTTTAGCTAATTGTATTTTTTCTTCTTTATTTTCCACCTTTTCTTTCCAGTCAAATTCTTCCATAATTCCTCCTTTCTTCTATTCCACACTCTTTAAGCTTTCTATCATATCAATTTTCTTTAAACTAAAATAAGTTACTATGTTCACGATAATCGTAAATAATAACGTAATGACAACTGCATAAACATAACTAATAGGTTGTATCGTTTTGGTAAATCGTAGCATATTAATTTCACAAGTGCCTATAATAAAATAATTTAAACAAAAACCACCTAGTAGACCTAAGGCTGTACCAATCAGTGTTAAAATAACCGTTTCTCTAGTCACATAGCTATACACTTCTTTATCATAAAAACCTAATACCTTAATGGTAGCCAGTTCTCTAATACGTTCACTAATATTCACATTGGATAAATTATATAGTACAACAAAAGCAAGCAAACCAGCTGATACAATTAATATAAGAACTACATAATTTAAAGAGTTCATCATATCATCCATTAAACCTTTTATATTAGAGGTTGTCGATATGGCTGTTATCTCTTCCTCTTTTAATAAATCTTTAGCTAAGGCTTTTTCTTGTTCTTCTGTTATTTCCTGATTTTGCGTAAATACAACATTAGTATGGTATAAGCCATATATACTTTCATATAATGCTTTCGACATATAGACATAATGAGAAATGTAATTTTCTACTACATCTGAAATTTCTAATGTTTTTTCCACTTGATTGCTATCTTTTAGAAGAATGGTATCTCCTTTTTTAACGCCTAGCAATTGTGCTACTTTATCTGTAATGATGATTTTATCATTGGTTAAAGAAACACTTTGTTTTGTCTTAACATCTTTTAGTTCAATTACTGTATTTAATTCTTCTACTTTTTGAGGAACTATTATTTGTACATCTTCTTGCTTCTTTTCATTTTGCAAAGTACCTGCTACCATATACGTTTCCACTATCTGGCTAACTTCTTCTTTTTGTAATACCTTTTCTAATATAGCTTGTTTACTACTTTCCTCCAATCCATTTTGTAAACTAATTTGCATATCATAATGATATACCTGTTCATATTGATTAGGCAAAATGGCAGAGATAGCATCTTTAACACCAAATCCTGCTAAAATTAAAGAGGTACAACCTGCAATACCAATGATGGTCATTAAAAATCTTTTTTTATAACGAAAGATATTTCTAACAGTTACTTTTTTAGTAAAGCTTAACTTCTTCCAAATAAAAGGGATTCTTTCTAATAAAACACGCTTTCCGGCTTTTGGTGATTTTGGTCTCATTAACTGTGCTGGTGTATCTTTTAAAGCTAATGCTGCTGCATACACAGTCGCTCCAATAATACAAAGGCTAGCTAATCCTAAACCTAAAATGGCATAATACCAGTTAAAACTTAAATAAATATCAGAAATGGTATACATCATACTATACATCATCCAAATGATTTTAGGTAGTAATACAAAACCTACACACATACCTAAAAATCCACCTACTAAACAAGCTACACTAGCATATATAATATATTTTAAAGCCACTTGTAATTTAGAATAGCCTAACGCTTTTAAAGTTCCAATTTGTACCCTTTGTTCTTCTACCATTCTAGTCATAGAGGTCAAAGAAATTAGGGTAGCTATAATGAAAAATACTAGTGGAAAGATGGTTCCTATATTCTCAATGCTTTTTGTATCTTGCATAAAGCTATGGTAACCTGTATTGGATTGTCTATCTAGAATATACCATTTAGGATGTTCTATTTTGTCAATCTCATTTTGTGCATCTAATAATTTGGCTTCTGCCTCTTTTATTTTATCTTCATAGGTTTGCTTATTTTTAGCTAATTCCTGTTCTCCTTGTGTTATTTGCACCTTTGCTTGTTCTAATTGCTTAGAAGCTTTCTGTATTTCTTTTTGTGCGGTTTGCTTAGCACTTTTTAATTGTTGTTCTTGTTTCGTAATTTTCGTTTTGGCATCTTGCAGTTGTTTTTCTCCTGTTTGTAGCTCTATATTTGCTTTTTGTATCTGCTCTTCTATTTGTAAAATAGCACTTTGTAATTGTGTTTTTTGTGCCTGCAATGTTTGGATTTGTGTTTGTAACGTTTGTTTTGTTTTTTCTAAAGCTTCTTTTTGTTCCTGTGTCAGAGTTGTGTTTTCTAACTGTTTTTCTATTTCTGTATATTGCTTTTCTGCAGTTTGCATTCCTTGCTTGACTTTTTCTAAATTTTTCTGTTGTTCTTCTTTGGCTTTCTGTGCTTGTGCAATCTGTATTTTTGCCGTCTCCTGTGCTGTTTTTAGAGTTTGTTCTTGCTGACTTATTGTATTTTTAGCTTGCTGTAATTGTTTTTCTGCTGCCGAAAATTGCTTATTCATCGCCTGTTTATTTTCTTGCAAAGCTTGTTCTCCCTTTGCTATTTCCTGTTTACCTACATCTAAAGTATCTTGTGCCTCTTGCAATTTTTCTTGTGCTTCTTGTTTTTGCGTTTCTAACTCTTGTTTTGCTTTATTTAATTCTTCTGTTGCTTCTCCTACAATCTGTTCATATCTTGCTTTTTGTCTTTCTTCTTGAATTTGTTTTATCTGTTTTCTTACTTCTTCTATTTTATCTTCATAGGCTTTACTGCCAGTTTGTAATTTTTCATCCTGCTGTATTGTTATATATATACTGGTATAAAAAGAAGCCTCTATATTTTCTGAAGGTGTATAAATTAAATAATCTACTCTTCCAGACCCTAATTGGCTAGTTCCTTTATCTCTTGAAATATAAAGTGGACTCTGCATGATACCTACAATTTGCATTTTTGTTTCTTGGATACTATTATTTTCTTCATTGGATACTTTTATTTCTATCCAATCGCCTATTTGTTTATTAGCACGTGTGCAAAAACCGTTTTCTACTAAACATTCTTGTTTTTCTTGTGGCATACGACCTTCTAATAACTTAGGTACATTTACTGAAGCTAGTTCCATCACTTTTGCTACAAACTCTGTATCTTCTATTTTTAAAAGTCCATCTTGGCTATGGTATCCATAGACTTCTTCCACCCCTTCTATTTGCTTTAAAGCCTCTAAATCTTCCTTCGTTAAACCTAGCGTAGAAAGAACCTCTATATCATATACTTGTTGCTCTGTATAATACTGGTCAATTGTATCTATCATATCTGGGCTTGTTGCTCTAATTCCTGCAAAAAAGCCTACACCTAAAAAAGCCATTAAAAGAATGGATATAAATCGTTTATAGGTATTTCGAATTTCCTTAAAACTATCCTTTAATAAAGCTTTTTTCACTATTTATTCATTCCTTTCTTACCATTCTATTTGTTCTACAGGTATAGGATGTTCATTGATTTCTATCTTTTCAGCAGTCCCATTTTTAAAATGAATTACTTTATCTGCCATTGGCGCCAATGCTGTATTATGCGTAATTATTAAAACCGTCATATTTTCTTTTCTACAAGTATCTTGTAATAACTGTAAAATTTGTTTTCCAGTCTTATAGTCCAAAGCCCCTGTTGGTTCATCACAAAGTAACAATTTAGGATTTTTAGCAATTGCTCTTGCAATTGCCACTCTTTGTTGTTCTCCTCCAGATAATTGAGAAGGAAAATTTTTTTCTCTTTCTTGTAGCCCCACTTTTTTCATGACTTCATGAGGGTCCAACGAGTCTTTACAAATTTGTGTTGCTAATTCTACATTTTCAATAGCGGTTAAATTTTGTACTAAATTATAAAATTGAAATACAAATCCAATATCTTCTCTTCTATATTTAATTAACTCTTTATTTTTTAACTTAGTTACTTCCTTACCATCTACCCAAACTTCTCCTAAACTGGCACTATCCATTCCCCCTAGAATATTTAAAGTTGTTGTTTTACCAGCACCACTAGGTCCTACAATTACCACCAATTCTCCTTTATGAATAGAGAAATTTGTATGGTCTAATGCCTTAATTACAATTTCTCCCATTTTATATTCTTTCACTACATTTTTAAATTCTATATAAGCCATTGTTTCCTCCTTTTTTCAAAGGTTTATTTTTTATTATCCTATCACAATTTCTAGTTTTTTACTATAGTTTCTGAGAAAAAGGAAAAAAACAAGTAAAATATTTTCCTCTTTATTTGTCTAGAATATAAATCTTTGTAATGTTTATTGCATATTTTTTATGCACAATATATACAATATTCCTAGATAAAAGAGACGTTCTCGCAAACGTCCCTTTCTTTTAGCGGTTAATTGGCAGGGCGGCATCCCCTGCATCTCTTTAAAGACCATCTCTGGCGTGATAGCTGCCTTACTATCCTCAAATAACCTATCTTATTATATTCAAATTATACAAAAAATATGTATCATTGATAACTAGTACATAGTAAATATTATCATAATTATCATTATCTGTAAATAATACCACATAAAATTTCAGGTCATTTTTATAGGTTTGTCAAACATACGTCACACTTAATTGAAAATGCTAATGTTGAAATACCTAATATGCTATTTAAATATTCTAGCTTTCCTATAACGCTAATACTTAGCTATATCTTATAACTAAAACATAATCTATTATAGGCTTCTTTTTCTCACTTTATATCAAATTCTTTTTGATACCAGATAGCAAATTGTTGCATAGGACTTTTTTCTTTCTTATTTTCTGACCTTTGTTTTCTTTCTTCCTCTGTCATCTGTGCTAGTGTTTTTAAATAACCATGTGGTACAAAAATATACCATAAATCTGACCATTTTTTATCTGTATCTTGTCCTAATATTTCTTCTGCTAAGCTCCCCTCATGAACTCCCAGAAATTGTTTTAATTGCACACCATCATAATAAGATAAACATTCTTGAAATCTACACTTTCGATTTTCTTCTTTTTCCATTAATTTTAAAATTCCAGTAATTCCAATGGTATCTAATGCAAAATTTACAAATGCTTTTGGAAAACCATGCAAAGCATCTATAAAGAATCCACAATCTATAGATATACATGGCTTTTTTACTATTTCATATGCTTGTCTAACTTTAGCTTTGGAAATATAAGCAACATCCTCACTTCTAGGTTCTTCCAATTCATATTCGAAGATTTGTAAATCTACTCCTTGTAAATCTTTTTTAGCAGATGCTATTTTTCCCTTATTATGTGTTACAAATACAATCTCTCTCATTTTTATCCTCCCTTTATCTCTACTATTTTAACCTCACCTATTTGTTTTTATATCATAAAAACCTCTTTATATAGTTTTAGTATACCATATATTGAGGCATTATTTTTGTCACATTATTGATTTATTGAAATATTTTCATCATATATTTCTGATAATAACGTATATTCTATAATGTTTTCTAATTTAAAAAGCCTTATTTCCTTTCTTAATTCACAAAAAGCTGCTACATGCCATTGTTGTTTATACTGAAATAACTCTGCAGGGTGAATGATACGCTTAGTCATATGGGTATTTATGGAATAATAAACAATCTGCACTTTACACTTTTGATGGATTGCTTTTCTCATAGTCATATAAATTTCTTCTATGGTTGTTTTAGAATTACTTTTTAATTCTTCTAACTTTTTACCATCTTGTTCCCTAATATTCTTTAAATAGGCATTTTTTATTCTTTGTGTTACTCTTTTATAATCTTCTTGTAGGGAAACTTCTCTTATATCTTCCTCTACCTTTTCTAAAATAGTAATATCTCTATTGGTCAAGCCTACATCTATATGATTCTTTTCTTTTTCTAATTGATAGCCACCATACTTTCCAGTTGTAGAAGTAATGTAAATACCCACTTGTTCTAATTCTACTTTATATTGTCTAATCATCCTAGGCATAACTTCTAATTTGCTAGAAATGTCTGCAATAGAATGTACTTTTCTATCTTGTAAATATTCTACCATATTTAACATATTCGCTACTTTACTCATTATCTTCTCCAAATATCTTCATCACTTTTTGATATTTTCCTTGATATATTTTTTTACTTTCTTCTGATAATTTATGATAACTTCTTTCCAATTTATGTTTTACAAAATCTCTACCTTCTTCATAACCATACCCTTTTACATGAAAAGCTAGATAAAACAATTCTGGCACATTATCAAAATGAGAAATCGCATCTGCATCTGCTACAATTTGTTCCTCTTTACTTAGCTTTTCCTTTAAAACGCTTCCTCTATGGTTTAAAATACATTGTTTTACTAAAGGTATCTTTTCTTCTGGATAATGTAACTCTTTTAACATATCTTCTGCAATTTGTGCCCCATAAATGTGATGTTCTTCATAATATTGTTTATCTGTTATAGAAGCAACATCATGTAACCACGCCGCTGTTGTTACAACTTCTTTATCAACACCGCACATTTCATCTGCTAAAAGGGCTGCATTTTGTTCTACTGATTGAATATGATGAAATGCAGTTGGTCCAAAAGTATTCCCTTCGCTGTCACATCTACTTTTTATTTCTTGCTCTAAAATTCTATTAATTTCTTCCATATCTAGTACATCCTTTCACCATCTTAATCTTTCTACTATATCTTCCTAATCGTATATGTCTTTACATTTGTATTTTCATCTAAAGAAAACCTACCTTCAAACAAACCCTCTTCTATTAGATACTGACTAAATTTTTGATTCATTGCAAATTGTGATATATTACCTAACTCTTCTAATTTAATCCATTCTAATGTTCCTTCGTCTGATTCTCTTAAGCTTCCTTTTATTTGTGTTGCCGTATATACAAAGATAATTCCTTCTTCTTTTTCTTGCCAATAAGCAATTCCTTTTAGTTGAGGATTTATCAAATCTAAATTTGTCTCTTCTTTAAATTCTCTTATTACACATTCTGTTGGCGTTTCTCCTTCTTGCATTTTCCCACCTATTGGTGCATATTTACAGCCCCATTTTTTGGAAAATTTAATCATAAGTACCTTATCTTCTTGAAACAAATAACAAACTGTTGATATCGCAAATTTAGCTCTCATGTTCTACGCCTCTTCCCATCTCTAAAAACATATTTTTTCTATTCCACTTTTTACAATTCAGTTCTTCTTTCAAATATATACATGACTCCAAATCTATATCATAAAAATTAGCTAGACATACTACATAATACAATACATCTTGTAACTCTTCTTCTATACTTCCCTTTATCTGTCCATCTTGCATTCTTGTATCTTTTCTAACGTCTTGTGCAAGTTCTCCCACTTCTTCCATCAGTTTTAACATATATTGTTCTGCGCTACCATGTTTATGGTCAATCTGCCTTATACAATTTTGTAGTTGTTTAATGGTTAGAAATTTCTCCATCTTATAGTTCCTCCTCTATACTTTGTTCACCTGATACTCCATCTTTTCTAATTCTTCTGTTTCACTAACATTAATTTTCATTGTAAAGTCTATAGTTTCCTCTTCTAATGCTTTACGAAAAAGAGCATCTAATATAACGAAACACGCTAACTTCTTTTTCTTTGCTAAAACTTCCGAAATAGCCATCCATTCGGAGGTATTCTCTTCAAACTGCCTTGGCTTTCCTACATAATGCTTCGTAACAAAAACCTCAAATGAGAATATACGATTTGGATATTCTATTATCATGTTTCCTTTTCGTTTTAAATCAGAAACAACCATTCCCGTTTCTTCTTTAAATTCTCTGATAGCTGCTTGCTCTGGAGTTTCTCCTTCTTCAATTTTCCCACCTGGTATTTCATAATAACCCGCTTTTGGATTTGGCTTTTTGTATTTTGTAACC